>CBFCZM010000174.1:0-6147 GCA_965602565.1 uncultured Anaerolineae bacterium | reverse complement strand
GACCTGGAACTGAATTCCGTTCTGACATCGTGCAGGGAGCCTGGTAATCAGGTTACGTAGAGAGACGCAGCCCGGGCTTGGACGTGCAGGAACACGACGGTACGGCCCACCACACGAGCAGGGACTCAAGGCTAGGAAAGCCTCCCACCCTGAGGGGCGTCATCCATATGTGAGGTACGCATGACAAAGATACAAGCTATATACGATGCCTCGTCCATCCAGGTGCTGGACTATCCGGAGAATATCCAGCGCCGGCCTGGTATGTATGTGGGGGGCAAGGGCGAATCGGCACTGCATCACTTAGCCATCGAGGCTATCGACAACTCCGTCGATGAGGCATTGGCCGGCGTCTGCAGCAAGATCGACGTCGTCATCCGCAAAGACGGAAGCATCACCGTCGCTGACAACGGACGTGGCTTCCCGGTGGGTATTCATCCCGAAAAAGGCGTGTCAGCGCTGGAGATCGCGTTCACCGAACTCCACGCCGGCGGCAAATTCGAAGAAGGTTCCTACTCCACCGCCGGTGGTCTACACGGCGTCGGCATCAAGGCCACCAACGCCCTCTCCAGCTGGGTCAAAGTAGAGGTCAAGCGCGACGGCATCATCTACCGGCAGAATCACGAGCGAGGCCTGCCCACAGGCTCCGTCCAGATGTTCGACCCCAAGACCAACGAGGTCCTCGGCGAAGTCGGCCGACGCGGTGAGAAGACGCTGATCCGCAAGCATCGCGACCGTACGCTAGGCACCGGCAGCACCATTTCGTTCTTGCCCAACCCCGAATTCCTGGATGTTCTGGAATTCGACTTCAGCACACTGGCCCGTCGGCTCCAGACGGTGGCCTTCCTGGTGCCCGGCCTGACGGTGCAGGTCGTGGATGAACGCGACACTGACAAGGATCGCACCTACCAGTACAGGGGCGGCATCGCCGAGTACGTCGCCTACCTCAACGAAGAGCGCAAAACGATCCACGACCCGATCACGATCAAGGGCGCGACAGAGGATGACACGCGCGTTGAGATTGTGATGCAGTATCACGACCAGGATGATGAGGAGATCATCTCCTTTGTCAATACGATCCCCACCCCGGATGGTGGACGTCACGTCGCCGGCTTCCGCTCCGCGCTGACCAAGGCCATCAACGTCTTCGCCGGCGAGAAAAAGCTGCTCCAGAAGGGCGACGAGATCACGGGACGCGACACGATTGCGGGCATAACGGTGATCCTCAACGTGAGTATGCGCGATCCACAGTTCACCAGCCAGACCAAGACGCAACTGGGAAGCGATCTGGTGCAGGGCCAGGTTCACTCGATTGTCTACGAAGCGCTGCTGACCCAGTTCCGCAAGCAGATCCCGCTTGGCCGCAAGATCGTCGTGCGCTGTCTGGCGGCCTCGCGCGCGCGGCACGCCGCGGCGAAGGCGCGTGCGTTGGTCATGCGTCGATCGGTGCTGGAAGTCGATGAACTACCCGGCAAGCTGGCCGACGTGGCCAAAGGCAGCCCTGTGGCGCAGACCACCCTCTTTATGGTCGAGGGCGACTCCGCCGGCGGCTCCTGCAAACAGGCGCGCAACCGCAATTACCACGCCATCCTTCCCCTGCGGGGCAAGATCCTCAACACCGAACGCACGAGGCTCAACAAAGCGCTGGCCAACAGGGAGATCAAAGCAATCGTCGCCGCCGTGGGTGCTGGCATCGGCTCCGACTTCCAGACCGAGAGTATGCGCTATGGACGCGTCGCGATCCTGGTCGACGCCGACGTCGACGGCGATCACATCAAGACGCTGCTCTACACGCTCTTCTGGCGCTTCATGCGCCCGATGGTGGAAGAGGGCCGGCTCTTCATCGCGCGCGCACCGCTCTACCTGCTGCGTAACCGCAACAAGAGTCAGTACGCCTATACCGAAACCGAACGAGAGCGCATCACCAAGCAGTGGGGCAGCAAGGCCCAGATCACCGTTCAACGCTACAAAGGTCTGGGTGAAATGAACCCCGGACAGCTCCGCGAAACCGTCTTCAAGGCCGGCGACCCGGATCCCTGGCTCAACGAGCATATGATCCGCGTGACGGCCAACGACGTTCACTCCACCAACACAACTGTCTCGCTGTGGATGGGTGGTAGTCCGCTGCAGCGCCGCGAACGCCTGATGAGGTACTGGGATGGCGAGGTACTGGCTAACGGCGCCGACGACTAGACGCTGAGAGGAAAGAACCATATGGCAGCGACAACAACCCGTCTCGATGGCAACATCACGGACACCATTGAACTCCATCGGGATATGACCGATGCCTATATCGGCTATGCGCGCGAGACGATCACCGACCGCGCGCTGCCGGATGTACGCGACGGTCTGAAACCTGTACAGCGGCGCATCCTCTACGCGATGCACGACATCGGGCTGCTGCACAACCGGCCTCACAAGAAATCCGCCCGTATCGTCGGAGAGGTCCTGGGCAAATACCACCCCCACGGCGACCAATCCGTCTATCTGGCCATGGTGCGCATGGCTCAGGACTTCGTGATGGCCGCTTCCCTGGTCGACGGCCAGGGCAACTTCGGCTCCATCGACGGAGATTCGCCCGCCGCGATGCGGTATACCGAAGCGCGGCTGACGGCCCTGGCAGAGACGATGCTGCAGGACCTCCACATGGATACCGTAGAGTGGCAGGACAACTTCGACGGGTCGCTGAAAGAACCGACCGTGCTGCCCACCGTGGTGCCCAACCTGCTGATCAACGGGGTGGACGGCATCGCCGTCGGCATGGCGACCAAGATCCCGCCGCACAACCTGGGTGAGGTCTGCGACGGCGTCGTCCACATGGCTACGAACTGGAGGAAGCGCAACAAGATCAGCGTCGATGACCTTCTGAAGATCATCCCCGGCCCGGATTTCCCCACCGGTGGGCTGATCTACCGCTATCGTGACGACGGCAACGGCGGCACCATCGACACGATCCGCCAGGCCTACAAAGATGGGCGGGGCCGCATTGTCATGCAGGCCAGCATCAACCTGGAGGATATCGGCGGTGGCAAGAGCAACATCGTGGTTGAGGAGCTGCCCTACGCCGTTCTGAAGACAACGGTCATCGAGAAGTTGGCCCGTGAGGTTCGGGACGGCCGCATCACCGGCATCACCGATCTGCGGGATGAGTCCGACTACACCGGCATGCGCGTGGTCATCGAGATCTCACGCAGCGCCGACGCCCAGGAAGTCCTGGCGGACGTGCTCAAGTATTCACAGCTGCGCGAGACCTTCGGCGTGATCAACCTGGCGCTGGTCCCGGAGGAAGACGGCACCACGCGCCCGGTGGAAATGCCCCTGGCGGACCTGCTTATCTACTTCGTCAAACACCGGCTGGAGGTCATCGAGCGCCGGAGCGAGTACGAACTCGAGCAGCGGAGCGCACGGCTCCATATCGTCGACGGGTTGCTCATGGCCCTGGATATCCTGGATGAGGTCATCGACACCATCCGGCGCTCACGCACGTCCGAAAGCGCACACGCCAACCTGATGCGCAAGTTCCGCTTCAGCGACCTGCAGGCAACGGCGATCCTCAACATGCAACTGCGACGCTTGGCTGCGCTGGAGCGCCGGATCAAGTATCTCAGTAGCCTATTGGGCTCTGAGGCCAAGCGCCTGCAGGTGATCATCGAGGAGATCGCCGAGCTGAAAGAGACGCACGCTGTGCCGCGCCGCACGATTATCATCGACGCAGAGGAAAACGCGGCCGGCAAAGGCACTTTCACGACCCAGGCCGATCTGGTGATGCCCGGTGCCAAGCAGTTGATCATCCTCACTCCCAACGGGTTGCAGCGCCGGGACACCTCGGGCTACTACTACCGCGCCGACGAGACCCTCACCAGCCGCGCGCCGGTCGGCGGCGGCCATCTGGCCCATCTACGTGTCGAGCCGCACGAAGACGTGATTCTCTTCTCCAGCGCGGGGAGAGCGTGGAAGGGAGCCGTGGGCTTCATCCCAGAGGAGGCCAAGCCGGAGGCGTTGGGGCTGGCAAGGGGAGAGGAAATCGTGGGCGTAGCCGTCGCAACAGCCGGACAGACATTGGTGATGGTGAGTCGATCCGGCAAGATCAAGCGCACCAAGGTCGAGGACCTTGCGCTGATCGACCGCACTTGGGATGTTGTGATGGGCCTGGCGGACGGCGAGAAAGACCGTCTGCTCACAGGCACGGTCGCCGGCAACGACGCACACATCGTCTTCTACACCCAGAACGGGCAGGGGCTGCGCATTGAGAGCACCGCCGCCAACCCGCAGCAAACCGGCTCCGCCTCAGGTGTGGCGGGCATCAAGCTCCGCAAGGACGACCAGCTTCTTGGTGCAGCTGTGATCCCGAACGGCAAGGATGACAAGCACTGGCAAGTCATCGTGATCTCCGAGAACGGCTATGTCCACCGCTTCCAGCTGGCCAGCATCCCCGTCAAAGGGCGCGCCACCATGGGCGTACGCTGCCTCAGAATCTCCAAAGCAAGCGGCAAACTCGCCGCGCTTGCGGTTGGCCTGGAGAAAAGCAACGTGGACGTCTACCTCGCGGACTGGCGGCGCCAGCGCATCCCCGTCGCCTCTTTGGCCCCGGCCTCGCGCGATGTACAGGGCGATCGTCTGGTGAAGGACCCGAAGAAAGCACCAGTAACGCAAGCAGTGGTGCTTTAGGAGCGATCAGCAATCAGCGATCAGCTTTGAGCGGTCAGCCCACAGGCGGAAGTAAGCAGTACGGAGCAGGCAATAAGGGGAAGGCCCCTCTGTCGCCTACTCCGTTTCCATTCGACACATCCGACTGACGCTTCTCAGGTATCAGCCCAGAGACTGCGTTCACCACCCAATCTGCCGTGGCATACGCCGCCCGCTGCTTGCTCCCTACTCCTTACTTCCGCCTGTGGGCTGACCGCTTCCTCACTCCTCCAGCGCCTCCGCCATAAACGCCGCCAGATCCGCCTTCAGCTTCTCCAGCGACGGCTTGTGCAGGTACATCATATGGCCGGCCCTGTAATAGCCCATCGAGATGTGGTCCTGTAGCGTCTTGTCGAGCCCCAGGTGGTTGAAGGTGTACTCCGTGGCGAAGTACGGCGTCGCCAGGTCGTAGTAGCCGTTACCCACAAAGACCTTGAGGTACGGATTGCGCGTCATCGCCTGGCGCAGGCTGTCGGCCACATTGACATACTGGTTCTGGTAGGCGCTGTAATCCCACGGATGCACCTTGCCGGTGAGAATCTCGTATGGTTTGTCGCTCTTGAAGTTGAGCACCGAGCGCACGTAGTAGTTGAGCGCGCCGGTGTAGGCGCCCTGCACGGTCGAGTAGCTCGGATCCCAATCGTGGCGCTCGCCCGCCGCATCACGGTCTATGCCCTTTACGCGCGAGTCAAAGCGGCCGATGGTGCGTCGCTCGGGGCGCAGAAGCTCTTTCACGAACCGATGGATGTTGATCCGCAGGTTGGTCTGCTCGACATACGTCTCGGTCAGGCCGGTGTAGCGCGCCAGCTTGGTCACGATCGCGGCGTGCTCATCCTCGGGCAACTCAGCGCCCTGCATCAGCGCCACGTTGTACTCACCCCGCGCGAAGACCTCAACTTCGGACAGGAAATCCTCCAGGGTCAGAGCCTGCAGCTCCCGGGGCAGCAGCTTGTGGTACCAGGCTGTAGCAGCGTAGGTAGGCAGGAACATGATGTAGGGCAAGTCATTGCCCAGGTCAAAGCGTGCGCTCTGGAAGTTGAGGATCGAGGAGACCAACATAATGCCGTTGACGTACATCCCCAGGTTGCTCTGCAGATAGGACGACAACCCCGACGCCCGTGTCGTGCCGTAGCTCTCGCCGATCAGGAACTTGGGTGAAGCCCAGCGCTGGGCGCGGGTCGTGTAGAGGCGGATAAACTCGCCGACCGCGGCGATGTCCTGCGCCACACCGTGAAACTGCTTACCCTCCTCGCCGGGAGCCGGGCGGCTGTAGCCCGTGCTCACCGGATCGATGAAGACCAGGTCGGTCATATCCAACAGCGAGTACTCGTTGTTCACCAGCTTGAACGGCGGGTGCAGCGGATTGCCCTGGTCATCCATCAGTACACGCCGCGGGCCCACGACACCCAGATGCAGCCAGACCGAGGAGGAGCCAGGGCCACCATTGAAGGAGAAGGTCAGCGG
>CBFCZM010000173.1:0-6163 GCA_965602565.1 uncultured Anaerolineae bacterium | reverse complement strand
CGTATGCAGGATAAGCTCCTGGATCTGACAGACGCGGCTGCGTTCGAGGCCATTCTGGACGATGCGAAGATCGCCGGGCGCGTGGGCGATATTTGGCCGGACGTCAGCAAGATCCTGGATGGGACGTGGGAGATGACGCCGCGCGCTTATCTGGCGATCTCGTTGCCCTCGTACCACAGCGTGCGGGGCTATGACGAGGTCCAGCAGCGCGTCGCGCCGCTGGGGCGCCGCGTGACCTCGCTGGATGAGTACCTGGCAGCCTGCCGCGAGATCTTCGAGGGCCACAAAGCGTACGGTGCGGTGACGTTCAAGGATCAGGCTGCCTACACCCGCACGCTTGAGTATGGCAACCCGACCCAGGCTGAGGCTGAGACCGTCTTCAATTGGTTCATGGAAGATCCGCGGCGCGCAGCGTCGTATCCTGACGGGGTGAGGCCGCTGGATGATTACCTCTTCCACAGCTTTATGCGTATGGCGCGGGATATGGATCTGCCTGTCCAGATCCACACAGGCCACATGGCCGGTATCCGCAACGAGATCGCTAAGACCAATGCGGTCGGTCTCACGCGGCTGATCGAGCTGCACCGGGACGTGCGCTTTGATCTGTTCCACGCCAACTGGCCCTATGGGGGTGAGCTGCTCTTCCTGGGCAAGAACTACCCGAATGTGACGCTGGACTTCTGCTGGGCGAATATCATCGACCCCGTCTATTGCCAGAATCTCTTTAAGCAGGCGCTGACCTCGGTGCCGCACGGCAAGATCCACGGGTATGGGTCTGATTTCGGCGGCTCCGTCGATCGCGCCTGGGCCCACGCCGACATCGCCCGTGATAACATCGCTATCGCGTTGTCTGACATGGTCGACATGGACTACCTAGGGCTGGATGAGGCCAAGGAGGTCGCTTACGCCTGGCTGTTCGGCAACGCCAACGCGTTCTTCCGGCTGGGGCTCTGAGATCTTTCTTGAGGGAGACATACACATCAGCCTGGGGATGCCCTTCAGGCTGATGTGTATGTGTGGCGTTTCTCGGTGTGATGGGGCGGTTGCGGATGGTCGTCAGTCAGTTGTTGATGTCGTGTTTGCACGACTGTCATTCTTCGGTGGATGGATTGGCCTCCACGATGCGCCGATCGATGGTATTGGCCAAGTCTCGCCGCCATCTGTCTCTGGTGTCGGGGTCGAGGGCTGAGAGATCGTCCAGGAATTGAACCACAGCTTTCTTGTTGCCCTCGAATAGCTTTGATGCAACGGATTTCGCCGGCTTCCCTGTCTTTTCGCTCACGTGAAAGCTGTGAATGAGTTGGTCGATCAGCAGGAGCTTTTCCCGGTAGGTCCTGGCGCTGGGGTAACGCTGGTAGAACGACAGGAATGCATCCATCGCCCTGCCTGGGAAGGCGTAATGGTTCTTGATGCTTTGTCTGTAGTGAGTAGATGTTGTGCACCATCCACAGCCGTCCCGGGGACATACATTCCTATCCTCATGAGAGATCGCGAAGATTGAGCCGCACTTTGGACACTGTACCCTATAGCGGGATACAAGAACGTAGGTCTGGCATCGTGCATAGAGGGTAATGCCAACTTCGTCGCATAGATCTGTGTTGTGGATGCCCTGAGCATCCAAGTCGTAGAGTCGTTTCAGAAGTGTGGGACGGAGCCGCGGTGCCCAGCGAATCTTCGCTGGGGCTTCGGTTGGAGGTGTATCTGAATGGCTGGATCTGATGTCGTGCATCCGCTATAGCTCCCTAGATCGACTCTGGAACCCAGGATGTAGGCAATCGCTAAGGAACGCCCTACGGGTAGGACATACTGCGTCGATTGTAAGGGCTGTCGGTCGTGTGTCAACGGTTGTGGGAGATGGATTTGCTCCCTATAATGGATTCGAACTGCGCGTTTGAGCTGAACTGGAGGTTTCTGGGTGGCTTATCGCTTTGAAGCGGATGGCTGGCAGCAGTACGTGATGAACTGGCACGATCCCCATCGCCAGCTAGAGTCTCCTGAGAAGGAGATCGCCGTCGTGGATGACGCACTGGATGCCCTGGTGTCGTGCGGCGTGCTGCCGCACAATCGCTACGACAAGGCAAAGTTTGAGGCACACCGTGAAGCTGTGCGCGAGCGCTTCGAGATTCCCTGGACCGCGATCACGCCGCGGATGCAGCGACTGCTTTACGGCGTCAACGCCATCGCGCAGCCGTCCGTGATGGTGGCGGTCGGTGTCTTCTGCGGCAACACGTTCGTCTCCAATGCCGGCGCTGCGATCGGCCCAGGGACATGCTATGAAGCTGAGCGCGTGGTCGGGCTCGAGATCCGGCCTGAGGAGGCGGACCGGGCTCGGCGCAACGTAGCGACTTTGGCTCACAATGGGGTCGATGTGCAGATCCTGGGCACAGATGGCGATTCATGGCTGCGGGACTACGGCGGCGCGATCGATCTGCTCTATCTTGATGCTGACGGTCCCCGCGGCACCGGGAAGTCGATATACCTGAGCCTGTTGCAGGCGGGGCCACTCGCATTGCGCCCCGGAAGCCTTGTGCTGGCGCATAACTCGGTCAACTCCGCGCGCCAGCTGGCTGATTATCTGACCTATGTGCGCGACCCGGACCATTTCACGAACAGCGTGAACGTCGTCGTGGATGATCAGGGTCTGGAGGTGACGTTAGTCTGAGGAGGTTGGTATTTCATTTCAGGAATAGGGAGAATAGACAATGGCATCTTACGATACGCAGTTCCTGGACGTCGATCAGACGCTGGCGATGCATGCCGGCCGGCTCCCAGCGTCACTTGAGCGGATTCGGGCGGAGATGTCCTTCGCCAACCAACTCTGCGCGGCACATCCCGATCAGACCGAGGTGTGGCAACCTTTGATTCTGGAGGCAGGGCGCGTGCTGCAGGACTGCCTGTGCAAGAGCCGGGTTGATGTGGCATTTCTGACAGCAGAGGCTGAGGCCGTGCTCACGCCGCTGGCCAAGGCGGCAAAGGACTACGCGCTGCTGTGCGTAGGGCACGCTCACATTGACATGAACTGGCTCTGGTCCTGGCCAGAGACGGTGGCGCTTACCCACGACACTTTCATGACGATGCTCACGTTGATGGACGAGTTCCCGGGATTCATTTTCTCACAGGATCAGGCCTCCGTGTATGCCGCGATCGAGAAGTACAATCCCGCCATGTTCGACCAGATTCGCCGGCGCGTGAAAGAGGGGCGCTGGGAGGTGACGGCGAGCCAGTGGGTTGAGGGCGACAAGAACATGGCCGGCGGCGAGAGCATCAGCCGCCATTTGCTGTACACGCGAGCCTATTTTGCGGAGAAGTTCGGGCTTGCTCCGGAGGATGCGCCCATCGACTTTGAGCCGGATACGTTTGGGCATCCGGCGACACTGCCCACTATCCTGGCGCGTGGTGGCGTACGCTACTACTACCACTGCCGCGGCAGCCGCGGCCCCCATCTGTACTGGTGGGCCGGCCCCGACGGGTCGAAGCTGCTGGTGTTCAACGATGTTCAGTGGTATATGCACTTCAGTGCTGACCGGAGTGCCGTTGCTGTGGACGCCACGATCGCGGATCCGCTGATGGACTTCGTCCAGGCCACGGGGCTGCGGGAAATGCCGGTGCTCTACGGGGTCGGTGACCACGGTGGCGGTCCGACGCGTCGTGACTTGCGCAGGTTGATCGAGATGGACACGTGGCCCCTCTATCCTCGCGTGGAATTCTCGACGCTGCGGCGGTTCTACGAGATGGCTGAGGCTGAGGTCGGGGATATCCCGGTAATCACCGGTGAGCGGAATCCGGTCTTTGTGGGGTGCTACACGTCACAAGCCTGGCAGAAAGAGGCAAACCGCCACGGCGAAAACCTGATGGCGGCGGCTGAGGCCGCGGCCACGCTGGGCGACTGTCTGGCGGATGTGCCCTATCCCGAGGCAACGCTGCGGGAGGGCTGGCACGACCTGCTCTTCGACCAGTTCCATGATATCCTGCCGGGCTCCGGCATTCGGGCGACGCGGAACTACACCCTCGGACATGCCCAGGATACCCAGGCGGCAGCTATGATGGCCCGCACAACCGCGCTGCGTGGCCTGAGCCGTCGTGTCAACACCGAGTGCCTCCGAGCGGGGTTTCACGGCGAGGGTGCGCTCCGTGCCCACAAAGATGAGACTGAGTCCGGCATCACGATGGGGGCCGGTGTGGGCAATGCAACCGGCATGGGCGGCGAGTCGGCGTTCAGCGTCGCGCGCTCCAGTGACCGCGCCTATCTGATCTTCAATCCGCTCGCGCACACCCGCTCAGAGATCGTGCGGGTGAAGCTCTGGAATACACAGTTGGATCCTGCACATCTGGTGGTGACGAGTGAAGGGACGCCCCCCCAGCCGGTCCAGGTGATGGGCCCGGGCACGCATGCCGGTCACGGCTTCCTCGAGGTTGCCTTCCCGGTTGTCGTCCCTGCGCTGGGGTATCGCACAGTCTGTGTCTCCGATCGCCGCGTCGAGTTGGGGCTGGCCCTGCTGGAGAAGGCATGTCTCTGGAAGGGCGCCGGCGGATCGATGCGCACGCGCCAACCGTTGGCGCCGGTGCTTGAGAATGACCAAATCGCGGTCCGTGTGGACGCGGCATCCGGCTCCATCACAAGCCTGGTGGACAAGTGCTCCGGTCGCGACTACGTTCGTCCCGGCGAACACCTCGGCGTGCTGCAAACCTGTTTGGAGGCCTATGAGGGGATGTCGGCGTGGGTGATCGGGCAGTTCACCCAGCGCGATGACCTGTTGAGTGGCGGCAAACTCACCAAGCTCCACAACGGCCCGTATGTACAGACGCTGCGCTGGACGCGCAGCCTGGGGGATAGTTCGCTGACGCTGGATATCTCGCTCTCCGCGATCGTCCCCAGGGTCGACTTCGAGCTGCAGGTTGATTGGCGCGAGATCGGGAGTGTTGCCGGCGGCATCCCACATCTCAAGGTCCGCTTCCCGCTGGATCTTGCCGACCCGCAGGCGCGGTTCGAGATTCCCTTTGGCTCCATCCAGCGCGATCTCTTCAACGGTGAGGAAGTGCCCGCGCAGCGTTGGGTCGATCTCTCCGAAGTGGATGGCCCGGGGATGACGTTGGTAAACACGTCCAAGTACGGCTTCAACGTTGAGGGCACTTCCCTGAATATGACCCTGTTGCGCGCCAGCGTCGATCCCGATCCCCTGCCCGACCTGGGTCAGCACACGATCATCTATGGAGTGATCCCGCATGACGCGGACTGGGCCGAGGGCGAGATGACGCAGGCTGCTGAAGATGTGAACGTGCCGCTGGTGGCCACGAGCTGCGATTTCCACGAGGGCGATCTGCCGGCGGTGGCGTCGTTCGTCTCGGTGGCGCAGAAGAACGTGCGGCTGGTGGCGCTCAAGAAGGCGCAGGACGAGGATGGGTTCATCATGCGGCTGGTCGAGGTCGAGGGCAAGGCTACGGAAGTCACGATTGTGCTCGCGCCTGAGCTGGTTGGTGAGACGGCGACCGCTACGGCCGTGGATGCACTGGAGAGACCGACGGACGCCGGCGAGGCCGTGCTGGTGGGGCAGACGCTTACGGTGTCTGTGCCTGCGTATGGTGTCCGTGCGGTGAGGGTGGCGGGGTAGCCGTCATCTAGCCTGGCATCGCATGCAGAACGGGAAGTTCCCGCAGGCTCGTCAGATCCGACGGCGGCCAGCGGAGTTCTCTGTGGAGCGGGGGCATCTAGCCTGCTCTGGTCATGTGCTGTGCGCACCAGGTGGTGTGGCCAGGCGTGAGTTGTGTGCGCGGGGATGCGGCCAAGATGTGGGCATTCTGGATGCACGCGGTCCAAGAGATCCTCTGAGGAGGCCTGTGATATGCAGCTGAGTATGCTCTCGAAAGCCCAGATTGGGCGAATTCACGATACGTCTCTGGCGTTGCTGATGGCGCCAGGGGTGCGGATTCCGCACGCCGATATGCGCTGCCGATTCAGGGAAGCCGGCGCAGAGGTGGACGACGATGCCGCTCTGGTCAAGATCCCGGAGCACTTGGTTGCCTGGGCCCTGGAGCAGGCAGGCAAGACCTTCACGCTCTACGGACGCGATCGCGCGAGGCAGGCGCGTTACGGCGTAGGGGAGCGCAACTACAATTCCGTCGCCGGTGAAGCGTCCTGGGTGGAGGAGCCGGTCGGGTCGGAAGC
>CBFCZM010000172.1:0-6171 GCA_965602565.1 uncultured Anaerolineae bacterium | reverse complement strand
CCTGGGCGTACCCGGCGTCTTCGCTCCCACGGGATCAGCCGGATTCCTGCTCGAGCACTTCGGCTTGACGGCCGAAGGCATCGCCCGGGCCGCGATCGAACTGCTGGGATAATCACCACATACGGCAAGAATCAGCGAATGGGAGAATGTCAGAATCGAGAATGAGAGGGCAGGGCGATGCTTAGCGGGCCGGTGCCATTCAGTCTTCCCATTCGCTGATACTCCATTCTTCCATTCTCTGGATCTCTCTGTGGTAGGAAAGAGTGGTCTCATGGGACACATACTGGCGATTGATCAAGGAACGACCAACACCAAGGCTCTGCTGGTGGATGAATCAGGGGCGCCTATCTCACGCGGCTCGGTTCCCACAGGCGTACACTATCCTCAGCCTGGCTGGGTCGAGCAGGATCCACGCGAGATCTGGCACTGCACGCTTGACGCCATTGCACAGTGTCTGCAGCGGGCCGGCGGCACATCCTCCATCGCCGCGCTTGCTATCTCCAACCAACGCGAGACGGCGATGCTCTGGGATCGAACGACAGGCGAGCCCTGTGGCCCGGCTGTGGTCTGGCAGTGCCGCCGCACCGCGCCCTTCTGCCGTGAACTCAAAGCGCAAGGCCTGGAGACACGGCTCCAGACGACGACCGGCCTACAGGTCGACCCAATGTTCTCGGGCAGCAAGATCCGTTGGCTGATCTATCACACGCCGGAGGGAGCCGCCAGGGCTAGCGCCGGAGAACTCTGCGCGGGCACCGTGGACGCATGGCTACTCTGGAACCTGACCGCCGGCGCTGTACATGGCACGGACGTCACCAACGCTTCCCGCACGCAGCTCCTGGACCTCGCCCACCTGGACTGGGACCCTGAGATCCTCGACATCTTCGGGATCCCGATCGCCGTGCTGCCCACCGTCCACCCATCAAGTCACATCTTCGGCGCAACCGCCCCACTCGACCTACCCGGGGGACAGAGGCTGACCGGCGGCATCCCTATCGCGAGCTTGATCGGCGACTCCCACGCATCCCTGTTCGGCCTTGGTGGATTCCGGGCCGGAAGCGTTAAGGCAACCTACGGCACGGGGACCTCGCTGATGATGCCAACAGCTGAGACGGTGCTATCGCAGCACGGATTGTCGACGACCGTGGCGTGGATGACGTCAGAGGCCCAGGGCCAAGAATCACAGGTCAGAAAGAGCCACAATTCACCATTCACGATTCACAAGACTCCGATGAGTCGTGAATCGTCAATCGTGACGTCTTCTCCATTCGCTGATTCTCCCATTCTCCATCCTTCTGCCACCTACGCGCTCGAAGGCAACATCTACACCACCGGCGGCGCGGTGGACTTCATCGGTGGCGTGCTCGGCCTGGAAGACCCGGGCCCTGAGGTGGAGGCTCTGGCCCGCAGCGTTGAAAGCAGCTCCGGCGTGACCTTCGTGCCCGCATTGGTGGGTCTCGGCGCCCCCCACTGGCAGGAGTCAGCCCGAGGCTTGATCACCGGACTGACCTTGGGCATAGGGCGAGGACACATCGCGCGAGCAACGCTCGAAGCAATTGCCTTCCAGGTCCGTGATGTTTTCGATGTGATGCAAACAGAAGCCGGTGCGGTGCTGCGGACCCTTCTGGCCGACGGCGGCGCTAGCCGCAACGACTTGCTTATGCAGATGCAGGCAGATACGCTGGGGTGCACCGTGGAACGAAGCCGCTCCTCAGATATCTCCCCGCTCGGCGCGGCATTCCTGGCCGGACTCGCGGTAGGGAACTGGTCTGGCAGAAGCGAGATCGCCGCCCGCATACCCCCTCGAGACCGCTTTGAGCCGCAGATGGGCGAGGGAGAGCGCAGGAATCGATACGACGCGTGGCAGGCCGCTGTACGCCGAACCATCTATTGACGGGAACCTAGATAGGAGGCTCACCTTGAAGATAACCGGCATCCGCATTCACCACGTCGAATGGGACCGTGGACCGTACCACTGGCGTGACGGGATCATGCCCAGCGGCTCAGTGGCCCGCACAGCGTTGCTGCGGATTCTGACCGATGGCGGCATTGAGGGTTGGTCAACGTACTCGGCGGGGGCCAACGTCGACGAGATCAGATACCAGCTGATCGGCGAGGATCCGCTCAACCGAGAGCGCATCTGGCAGAAGTTCTGGCGCAACCTGCGCACGTCCAGTCTGGGCCTCGCAGTCGGCCCGGTCGACTGTGCGCTTTGGGACATCGCCGGCAAGGCGCAGGGCACGCCGGTCTATAGGCTCCTCGGCGGCATGCGTGACAAGATCCCCGCCTACGCCAGTACCGTCACGCTGGACTCGCACGCGGAGTACATGGCGCTGGCCGAAACCTGCCTCGATAAGGGCTACAAAGCCATCAAGCTGCACGCCTGGGGCCGGCTGCAGGAAGACGCTGCGCTTTGCCGGGCACTACGCGAACTCACCGGCCCCGATACCGTGCTGATGTATGACGCCTCCAGCATGTTCAACCTGTTCGAGGACGCTGTGTGGTTCGGTAGACGTCTTGAGGAGCAGGATTTCTACTGGTACGAAGAACCCATGGACCACTTCAACATCACCGTACTCGCACGCCTGGCCAAGGAGCTGGATATCCCGCTCGCCGTCGCCGAGGCCACTCACGGGGGGCCGTGGGACGCCCTCGCCCAGATCCAGGCCGGCGCTGCCGACATCATCCTCACCGGGCCGCTGGACGCCTACAAAGGCGGCCTCACCGGGGTACTGAAGACGGCTCACATCTGTGAGGGGTTCGGGGTGATGTGTGCTATCCACGGCGGAGCCATCGCGCACCTCCACGCCGCCTGCGCGATCTACAACACCAAGTACTTCGAACGCCTCGTGCCCGAGACCTACTACGGCCCGCCGGGTATTCGCGACGCCTCGACCGAGATCGACAGCGAAGGCTACGCTGCGCCCTGGGACGTGCCAGGCCTTGGCTACAAGATCGATTGGGACTGGATCAGAGCCCACCAGATCGCGGAGGAATCGTAGCCTCAACAGCACCCGCCGCCCTCATCGGCGGGGCGACCGGAGACACGCATCGTCGAAGGGCATAAGGAAGTTCCGGAGGCTCTAGGCCCTTCGCCACACCGCGACGATCCCGTTTACCGCCAAGAAAGCCAAATGTCGAAGCGGACGCCTGACAGAGCGACGCGGACTCAATCGAGTCCGCGTCGCTCCGTTCTCTCACCGAGACATACCCAGGCGCTGTCGGCTGGCCGCTGGAAGCTGTCTCTACACCGACATCATCACCACAGACAGCGCCTGTGCGGTCTTCGTAGCCGTGACCTCAGCATCGAGGCCGTCCCACAGCACGTGCTCATACATGTCCTGCAGGAAACCGGACACCCGGGTGTAGTTGGGGATCATGGGGCGGTTGCGGACATAGGTCAGCAGCGGCACCAGCTCAGAAAGCCAGGGATGCTCCGGCCTGGCAAACCGCTGATTAACGGAGACATAGGGAGAAATCTGCAGGTTCTCCTCACAGAACGTCGCTGAGGCCTGGCTGGTTGCCATCAGCTTCAGCAATTCCAGACTGAGCGCCTGCTCTTCGGATTGCTGGAAGATCACCCAACTGGTGCCTCCCAGAGAGCCGACAGGTGTCATGCCCAGCGACGGTCGCGGCAGTGGGACAAAGCCCAGGTGCCTGGCAGCATCCGCTTCGGTCATCCAGGCCGACTCCTCGCGAATGCGCGGCCATTCGTAGCTGCCACCCAACATCATCGGCGTGTCGCCCTGGGCAAAGTAACGCGCCAAATGCCACCACCGGCTGCGGAATACATCCTTGGGCAGATAAGCGCGCCGGTCCAGAGTGATGGTCTGCAGGAAGCGCAGGGCCTCGCTCACTTTCTCGATGTTCTGAGTCATGACCAGGTTACCGTCGTCGTTGACGATCTCGCCCCCGACCATCCAGAGGAAGGGATAGAGCAAGTTGACGGTAGCCTCTCCTGGCGTGGCGGTTACCGGCAGAACAACGCTGTAACGGTGCCCGTGGCGCTGCATGACCTCCGGTTCTGCGAAGTGATCCGTGACGTTCAGCCAAGCTTCCCAGGTCTCAGGCACGGACACACCCTCGGCCTCAAACCAATCCTTGCGATACCATAGCCCTGAGATATCGGCCTGAACCGGCACGCCGTAGAGCTTGCCACCCACCACGTTGTTCTTCAGCACCGGCGACTCAAGATCTTGCGCCGTGTTGGCCACCCACCGGACGTCGAGCTCGTTGAGCGGCGTGAGAAATCCCTCGTCGGCGTAGTGATTCAGCCAGACGAAGTCCATTGCAGCGAGATCCGGTGCCTCGCCCCGAACCGTGGACCGACGAAGCACTTGATGGAACTCGTGTCGCGCGCACATCCGGACATCAACGTCGACCTCGTGCTCTGGGTGCGCCGTGTTCCAACTCAGCACAGCTTGCTCCAGCGAGGCCAGCCATCGCAC
Source organism: uncultured Anaerolineae bacterium (assembly GCA_965602565.1). Taxonomy (GTDB): domain Bacteria; phylum Chloroflexota; class Anaerolineae; order B4-G1; family SLSP01; genus PWVB01. The sequence goes on along the minus strand of CBFCZM010000172.1, from coordinate 1,726 downwards.
ATCATAGTGCGCCAACACGCGCAGTTCCGTGCGCTCCACAAGGGCTGCCGCCGCCTGGGGGGCAACAAATGAGCCAGCACCCGCTCGTCGGTAGATCAACCCCTCCCGGGCCAAATCGGCCATCGCCTGCCTCACCGGCGCGCGGCTCACACCCAGCTGCCCGCAGAGCTCAGCCTCCGTCGGCAACTGGTCACCGGCGCGCAGCCCGCCGGTCTCGATCTGCCGCTTGAAGTGCAACTTCAATTGGTAGTACAGTGGGATTGCTGAGTTCCGATCGATGATCGCCATAAGGTTCCCCCGTCGTCTGTGCGTCAGTTACCGGTTCAGTAGATCGTCCTATTCTACGGCAGGTATCCACTATGCGCAAGTGCACTTCTGTGTGACATTATGCCAAATCTATGTGGAATCCACATCTACGTGTTTCTAATGGATTTGTGCTATGATGCTGGTAGTGTAGACTCGTCAATCAATAGCCACGCGAGGAAGCCTGGCGAGGCTTGGAGGCCACGACCATGTTCTATGGATTCAACTTAGCCTACTTCATCTACGCCCTGCCGGCGCTGCTGTTGGCACTGGTGGCGCAAGCATGGGTGCAGAGGGCCTATCGCAAGTACTCACAGATCGCAAACGGTGCCCGCGTCACCGGTGTCGATGCAGCGCGCCGTATGATGGCCGACGTTGGCACACAGCTACGCATCGAGGGAACACGTCGCACACTGTCCGATCACTACGACCCGCGCAGCAACACGCTGCGCCTGTCACCTGGGGTCGCCCAGCAGCCATCGATCGCATCGCTTGCGATCGTGGCCCACGAACTGGGACACGCCCAGCAGGACACGCATGCCTTCGCGCTGCTCAAGCTGCGCTCAGGCCTGGTGCCGATGGTGAATATCACATCGTGGCTGGGCCCCATCCTCTTCCTGGCCGGCATCTTCCTGGGGATCTACGATCTGGCTTGGGTCGGCGTCATGTGTTTCGCAGGCGCTGCGGTCTTCTCGGTGATCACTCTGCCGGTCGAACTCGACGCCAGCCGGCGCGGTCTGGCAATGCTCAGGCGCAACAACCTGCTGACCAGTGATGAGGAACGTCGTGGTGCGCGCACCGTGCTCACAGCCGCGGCGCTGACCTATGTCGCAGCGCTAGTGCAGTCGGTATCGACACTGCTCTACTACGGCTCCATGCTGAGTGGCAGCAGCCGGCGTCGCCGGTGATGGAGACAGACCGGCTCTGATCGGTTTGCATCAAGGCGGCCGGCGCCTATACTCATCACCGTATCTAGCCTGCTCTCCGCGCAACCCGCTAAGGAGCACCATGCAAGACCAAACGATCGACCGCTTGGCCATCGTCATCGCTTACCAGTGGCAGTCCAAGGGGCTGATCAGGACCCTCAAGGACCACGGCTTCGTGGCCACGATCGTGGACGCCGTGGGCGGATTGCTGCGTGAAGGGATGACTACGCTGGTCGTCGGAACCCCGGAACGGCGTCTGCCGAGCTTCTTCGCCCTGGTGCGCAACGCGTGCCCCGGCAGCACCCGCTTCATCCCCTTCGATGCTGAAACGGAGTTCCCGTGGCTGCCGGAGAGTGAACTCGTCGTCGTACGCGCGGGCGGCGCCAATATCTTCGTGCTGCCCGTCGAGGATTTCGTCCAGCTTTAGCCACGATCGGCGAGCCGGAACCAGCAACGACAGATCACTCCGCAGCCCTGGCACCAAGAGCGCCTCTCCC
>CBFCZM010000171.1:0-6192 GCA_965602565.1 uncultured Anaerolineae bacterium | reverse complement strand
TCATGGCTCAAACTACAGATGGATGCGCGGCGCCGCCAGCTGACGGCGCGGTACGCGTGGTGAGTGCCGAGATCGCGGAAACCGTCCGCCAAAGCCTGACCCGCTACAGTGGCGCTATCGGCCACCAAGGGACATCCGTGGCCGGCGAGGAACGACAGCAGTCATGGTTTGCAGGACTCAATTCTGAAACGCTCCCCCGCTATGCCGTCGCCGTCATCATTGATCGCCCGACGACTCCTCAAGCAGCTGTCAACATCGGCACCGAGCTTCTGCAGCTTGCTGTCACCCAATGAATGTGCCCGTCAATGGTTAGTTTCTAACTCTGGACGCACATTTGGTTTGACAAACCTACGTAATCCCATATTATATGTATAGGGAATGCCACCGTGGTAACCGGGGCAAGGCTGAGCCTTTGAGGAGCCCAAGATGAACGAGACAATCCTACTGATTGAGGACGACGAAGCACTGGCCCAGTTGGTCCAACTCCTATTGGAGCGCGCCGATTACGCGGTGAAGGTGGCCAACAATGGCGAATCTGGGCTGCGACTCGCTCGCCAAAGCCCCCCCAGCCTTGTGCTTCTTGATATCCTGATGCCCGATATGGATGGATGGCACGTGTATGAATCTCTCCGCCGCATCACTGATGCTCCGGTGTTGTTCCTTACGGCATTGGGAGACGAACACAACATCACGTATGGCCTGGGACTCGGCGCTGACGACTACATCGTGAAGCCGTTTGGCTACAAGGAGCTGGTCACCCGCGTGAAGGCCGCCCTTTCCAGAGCACGCCGCGCCCGCGGTGAACAAACCATCTTTGAGGCCGGCAACCTCCAGGTGAACCTCGACACCCACGACGTCAAGATTGACAATCGCGAGGTCAGCCTTACGCCGACGGAGTTCCAGCTGCTCTCGGCACTGGTTCAGGATGCAGGGCGAACCGTGAGCCACGATACCCTACTGCGCCGGGTCTGGGGCCCAGAATACTCTAACCGGCGCGACTACCTGAAGCTGTACATATGGTATCTGCGGCAGAAGATCGAGGAAGATCCCCGAGATCCAGCTTACATTATCAGCGAACGAGGGCAGGGATATCGCTTGGTGGTCGAGTCATAGGAACCTGGGGCATAGCCCGTGCTTGCGCCCGATTCCTCCTAGCAATCGGCTCCCCAACAAACACAGCGCGATGACCAGGTCATCGCGCTGTTGCCTGTCAAACCCAGTTGTGGCTTCAGGCAGCCAGCTCAGGCTCCCAGTTCACCGGATACCCATCGCCCACCAGCAGCTCCCGTGCCAGTGCTAGATAGGCCCGTGCGCCCTGCGACCGAGGTGCGTATAGAACGCCGGGCTCGCCATAGCTCGGTGCCTCGCTCAGTCTCACGCTCCGAGGTATGACCGTCGAAAATACCCGCTTGGGGAAGTACCTGCGCACCTCATCCACAACCTGCTTCGACAGTGTCGTGCGGCGATCAAACATCGTCATCACCACACCCCGCAGGGACAAGCCCCTGTTCAGGCCACGCTGCACTAGCGAGATCGTGTACGTGAGCTGCGTCAACCCCTCAAGCGCCAGATACTCACACTGCACCGGAACCACGACGCCGTGAGACGCCACCAGTGCATTGACCGTCAGCACCCCCAGGCTGGGCGGGGAATCGATCAGGATATAGTCATAGCCATCAATGAGCGAGAGCACATTGTAGAGATGCGCAGCCCTCTGCCGCGCAGGCTCAGCGTGTAGCTCAATCGTGATCCCGGCCAACCCAGCTGTGCTGGGCAACACATCCAGTCCTGGCCACGGCGTGGTGCACACAGCGTCAAGCGGAGAGAAGTGCCCCAAGAGCACATCGTAGATAGAACGATCCAGAGTTCGCGAATCCAAACCAAGACTGGTGGTTGCATTGCATTGCGGATCCATGTCCACGACCAGCGTCCGGTGCCCCCAATCAGCCATCGCGCTGGCCAGGTTCACAACCGTCGTCGTCTTGCCGACCCCGCCCTTCTGATTCGTGAACGCATAGCGAAGCGTCATCTCGTCCTCAGTAGTCGTAGCCCAGGAGACCTCGACATATATCAATGTCCTCAGCGCAGGGCACACCGTTGAGACCAACCCGGGTGACCGATCGGGACGCTACACACGCCGCAAAACGAGCGGCCTCCACTGGCGGCACGTCATGCACCAGAGCATCAAAGAACACAGCAGCGAAGATATCCCCAGCTCCCGTAGGATCTACTTCATCAACCGTCAAAGCTGAGAACTGCGCCGGCTCACCATTGATGAAGAGTACCCCGCCACGTCGGCCCATCGTGACCGCCAGCAACGGCGTCATCGCTGCGTAGTTGCGCGCAACGTCCCAATCTCCAAGGATATCATCGAGGCTGAAAACGACGGCTGACGCGTGGCCAAGCAAGCTGGCTGCCCCGTGCCACGGCTGGCGCAGGACCTCGCCACCACCCTTCATCGATCGCATCCACCCCTGCGGCGTGATCCCCACAAAGGTCGACTCAGGGAACGCTGTCACAAGGGCGGGATCACACTCCCCCATGATGGGGCCCACGTGCACAATCGTGGGCGATGACCACGCGCCAGGTATTGACTGCGGCGTCAACAGCTCTGCAACGCCATACACTATCTGGCGGCGACTTCCGTTGACATACTGATTCTTGAACGTCGTGGTATGTTCCGCCACACTACACGAAATCGTGGCCAGTCCATGAAATGCCGATAGATCGAAACCCCGACTGACGCTCGTCACTATACCCACCGAGCGCCGCAGCGCGGCTACCGTGAGTGCTGCATACGATACTGTCCCGCCAACAACGCAGGAAGCGTCAGGCAAGATGTCGCGCGTGACGTGACCTATCGTAAGATAGTCGACAGTATCAAACACCCCTACGACCTGTCTCGCCTGGCTGCTTTGCTCGGCACGATCGTGATGGCTCTATCGCGTCCCCTGCCGGTACTTTCCGTTGAGACACGATCATCCCCTTTCAGCAGCATGTGGATGATCCGGCGCTCGTGGGCCGGCATCGCGCGCAGCCGAATTGCCTGGCCCTGCTCCACAGCCTGGTCAGCTTCCCTCTGTGCCAAAGACTCCAGGCTCCGACGACGGCGGCGGCGATAGCCATCGGCATCAACAACGACGTTGTAGTTGCCATCGGCTTGCTGGTAGATAAGCGCACGGAAAAGATACTGAAGCGAATGCAGATTGCGTGCCCGCGGGCCAACCAGAGAATCCGCATCGCGGCCGGTGAGGGAGACCCACAGCGTGGGGCGGTCCTCGTCAACCCACTCTATCGACACTTCCAGGCCCAGTCCGGGCAGGAGATGCCCCATAATGTCGCGGGCCACGGCCTCTATCGCAGCTCGGTCGAGGCTAGCCCGTTCGCCGGCCGACCGCGCAGCCCGACCCTCTGTGGATGGGGCTGCCACAGGCTCGGGAACAGCCGGTTCTGCAGGCACCGTCACGGGCCCGCCCGGCGTCGCCGCAGACGCGGCAGCTTCTGTGACCGGCGGCCTCGAAGACAGCACCGCCACCGCTTCGATCGTGCTGGGAGCCGAACTCTTGACGCCCTGCTCAACCGCCCTGAGTGGCGTCGTGGGTGCCGGCGCCCCAGCCTCGTGCCGCGGACGCATGGTCAATCGAACGCAGGCTTCGCGGGCTCCAATACCGAGGAAGCCCCGGCTACCCTCATCCAGAATCTCGATGTCTACTTCGTCGCGTGTGGCGGTCAGTCGAGTCAGGCCGACAATGATCGCCTCCTCCAATGAAAGCGCTGTCACTGTGACAGAATCATCCGATGCCATCAGTTCATCCTCCTAATAGAGGCCCGGCAGGTACGCCACCAGGCCACCAACCATCGAAAAATCGTCCTCTCACTGTCGCGCCAGGGTCTTCCTGTACTCCAACCACATCAGCCAGGCAGAGAGCCTGGAGGCACCACGGCACAACAGCTGAGCTGGTCAGCTCTTGGTTGCCTTGGTGCTCTTGGCCTTCCGGGCGGGTTTCCGCGCCTTGTCGCTGCCGAGGGCGGCAGGTGCCCCCGCAGTCGCATATTCACGCCGGAAGAGGACGTACTGCAACAAGCCGACAAGGTTCGAAATCAGGAAGTATATTGCCAGGCCAGAGGCGTAGGTAGCCGCAAAGAAGCCCGTCATCAGAGGCATCATGATCTGCATCTGCTTATTCATCGCCCCAGTTTGAGAATCATCGTTCGCGGTCTGCGGAGTCAACAGCTTCTGGTAATACCAAGCCGAGACAACCACCAGAACAGGCAACACGTAGTAGGGATCCGGCAGTGCGAGATCCAGCCAGAGGAACTGGCTCTTTAGCGGAATCAGCGAGCTCAGTCCCGGGATCCAGCGATAGATGTTGCTGGGCAGTGTCAGCAGTTGGAGGGGGGTGGAGGCCAGGACACGGGTAATCGCCTGGTAGAGGCCGATCATCAGCGGCAGCTGAATCAACAGCGGCAGACAGCCCGCCGCCGGGTTGATGCCGGCTTCGCGATAGAGCTTCATCTGCTCTTGGGCCAGCTTCTCCTTATCGTCCTTGTATTTCTTCTGGAGCTCGTCCGTCTTGGGACGGAGTGCCTGCTGGGCCTTGGCGCTTCTCTGCTGTTTCAGCTGCAGAGGTGTTAGGGCAAGTCTCAACAGCAACGTCACCAGCGCAACGGCTACAATCGTCTCTTGACCCAGAAACCTATAGATCAAGAGCATCAGGTTGATGATGGGTCTAATCAGCACGGCATCAAACACAGAACACTCTCCTTGGGACTACTCAGCCTGCGGCACTGTCCACAACAGATCGCCGGTGGCCAGATTGAAGGATTGAACACGTGCCGGCACCATAATCGGCATCGAGTAGAGGCGCTCGTCATCGGCCACGAGATCGCCGGGCAGTCTGCCGGGGCTCTCCTGCACCGCGCCCCAGCTCGCGCGCAAGTTCCCGGTGGCGGTGTCGATGGCGTGTACACCGCCTCGCTCAAAGCCGGCCACGTAGAGCAAGACACCGTCAGAGCTGAGCACCGGACGTCCGTGCACCACGTCTCCCACGGACACAGGTGCATCCCATACCATCGTGTGATCGGTGATGTTGAGCGCGTACACATTGCCGGCCACATCAGCGAAGTAGAGAGCGCCATCGCCCTCGATGGGCGTAGCCCAGAGCCAGTCATTGGCCTCGAACGTCCATACAGCAGCCTGCGTTTCTGGGTCAATTCGGTAGAGGTTTGAGCCGAAGTCACCGATCCAGACGTCACCGCCGGCAGATACGGGTGTGGCCGAAATGGATCCCTCAGCTTCGAAATGCCATAGCTCTGCCCCAGAGTGCAGGTCAAGCACGTACAGGAAGTGGTCCAGAGAGGCCACATAGACCTTGTCATCAATGACCAGCGGCCTCGCCCAGACGCGATCCTTGGTGGTGTGTTCCCAGGCCTTGGTGCCATCCTCAAGACTCAGAGCGTAGACCTTGCCGTCACCGTTGCCGATGATATAGAGACCACCTGCGACCGCACCTGTGCCCACATACTGACCGGCCGCGCCGTCGTAGCGCCACAGCTCATCCGGACGCTCGGCAGGAGACGCCCCCAAAGCAAGCCCGTAAACCGTTTGGTCCTTGAAGCCGGCTACCAGTAGAAGCCCGTTTTCAGCGGCATCAGGCACCAGCACCGGAGTGGAGTAGAAGGGGCCGGCATCCTTGTCCTCTTCAGGAGGGAAACTCCAGTAAACCTTGCCTGTCTCCGAATTCAGGGCCTGGACGCGATCCAGATTGGCCGCATACAGTGTGCCATCATACTCGAGCAAGCCCGGCCAACTCTCATGCCGCAGACCACCAGCACAGCCGGACACCAGCACCAGCACCAACAGAACTACGGACAGCCTCCACAAGGGAAAGCCCGTAGTCCCATGGGCACGAATCTTGGGGCGGCGAATCGAACTCCGCCAAGTTGACATACGTCCTCCTACTACAAGATACCGGAGACCCGTACGGATCTCCAGTGGAAAGACACCAGATCAAGGAACAGGGTCATAGCCGCCTGGGTTGAATGGGTTGCAGCGAATGATACGTTTGATTCCCGCCCACCCACCCTTGATGAAGCCATAGCGATCTATGGCCTCATACGTGTACTCCGAGCAGGAGGGTGTGAAACGACAGGACGGTGGTAGCGCAGCGGAAACGAAGCGTTTATAGACAC
>CBFCZM010000170.1:0-6203 GCA_965602565.1 uncultured Anaerolineae bacterium | reverse complement strand
CCAACCACGCACCTCGCCCCGGACGACTGACGATCACCTCAGGTCCAGCCCCGTCCATCACGGACGTTATCGCTGCAAGCACCGCCTCGAAAGATGCTCCCTCGCACAGCAGATGGACGCTGGGCCCTGCATCGAGCGTGAACGCCACGGGCAGCCCGTCGCGGCGCCACAGCTGCACAGCGTGGATCAGCCGCACCGTCTCGGGTTCCATATAGAGAATGCCGCCCAGCCATGGGATCGCCTCACTGTGAGACGTCATCGCTACAGCGTGCAGCGATAACGCCTCTCGCTCCACCGCCAGCCCAAAACTCGCGAAGTCGCGCGCCAGCAGCGCCTGACGCACGACGTCCAGGGTGTGCGTCATCTCCTTGAGCCGCGCGCCATAGAACGGGCTTGCCGGCGCCGCCCGGTGCCCGGCCAGAGACGAGATCAGCTTGGGCCTGCCGGGCAGCGTGACGGTCACCACGCGCAGATCCCAATGATCGCGCGGCGCAAGGGATTGCGCGTGGGAGCTCGCATCATCCCAACCGGGAAGCCACTCGACGAAGCCATCGGGTATGGAGCGACAGGCCGAACCCGATCCCTTGCGCGCCAGGATGGAGAGGCCGTGCAGGTCAAGATCGAGGCCGGCAGCCCGCGTCGCGGCCAAGGATAGCGCCGCGAAGGCTGACGCGGAGGATGCGAACCCGACATCCGCGGGGAAATCGTTGTGAGAAACGACACGCGCCCGGGATATGATGCCGGCCAGCGCACGGACACGATCGAGGTGGGCGCTTACGCGAGCCAGAGTCGGGGTATTGGTCGCGGCATCATTGAGTGTGACAACGTCTTGCCTCAGCGCCCGATCAAAGGTCACTGCCGTCGTCGTCGTCGCGCCGCTCAGATTGACGGAGATCGAACCGTTCGCCGGGATGTTGAGGTCAGCATCGCGCCGCCCCCAGTACTTCACAAAGGCCAGATTCGGATGAGCTGCGGCAGTCGCGGTCGGCATCATCACCTCCTCTATTCCGAGCAAATCCGTGAGCTCGACGGCGTACCCTCAGAGCGATCGGCCTCGCCAGAAATGGCACCGGCAGACAACCTGGAAAGGCTCAGATCTGCGACGTCCAGCCACGCATCTCGCGTGACGGTTGTGCCCACGCGCAGGCGGCCATCTGGCGGGAAGGCAGCATATTGGTTGTCGATCCACAACACCAGACCGAGCCGACCGGTCGGCACCACCGGCGTGGAGAACCCGATAACTCCATCCACCGTCAGGTGGACCACATCCTCTGTCCACACCAGGCCATACGTGTGCCACTGTGTGGGATCCAGCGGCAGGACAGCCGCATCCTCACGGACCAACCCGCGCGCCACACTGCGAACCGCACGCGCTGTACAAGGCCACATCAGCAGTGGTACAGCCGGTAGCCCCAATGCCAAGAGGGGTGCTGGAATCCGCGGAGAGGAGAACGTGGCAGCCAGCAGTCCCTGCGCTGGGTGATCAGCGCGCAGGGCCAGGTAATTCGGGGGTGCGGCATAGAAGACCCAGGCAGCATTGGGCAAGGCCGGCAGTCGCCGTGTCGCACCGCTCAGCCCCAACTGCAGGCTGAAGGGGTCGCTCCACCAACCGAACCCCCACGTTCCCGGGAGATCGGGCGCCGAGACGCGCGCCGTCACGCGCAACTCGATGGGCGGCGCCCAGCGGAAACGTGACCTGGGCAGAGCCGTGGTGTCATCCAGTTGGGCGACCCGATAGCGATCTCCAGGGCCCTCGGGAATCGAGAGCCGGCGACAGCCGGGGCGCCGCAACCGGATGTGCGCCCCGGTAGTGACCCGTCCGCGAAGGCTCAAGGGTTGACTGCTCATGATGCCGCTAACCTTCCATTGAACGCATCGGCCGCTGCAGGATCAACACCGGCACGCGTACCGGCAGGGCACTGTCATCCACCACGGTCACTTGGTACCCCAACTCGGCCGCCCAACCGGCATACCATGCGACAGCATCGATATCTGATCCGGCAAAGACGGTGCGCAGGAGTCGGCGAAGCCAGCGTCGCTCGGAGCGGAAGCCCAGGCCAGCAATCACCAAACGCCCTGGGTCATCGCCATCGACGGAACGAGAGAGCACGCGCGTGACCTCGCTGAGGGTGGCCAGGTCGAAGATGTAGCCGGACGGGAATGTCGAGATGACCGTGTCGAAAGAGCCGTCTGCGAAGGGGAGCAGCCGGGCCGGTGCACGGACGCACGGGGCTCCCCAACCGGTGCGACGCATCCGTCTCGCTGCAACGCGATGCATCTCGGGCGATGGCTCTGCGCCGAATATGGACATACGGCGATCCACAGCCGCGTGCAGCAGCGCTCCGGTGCCAGAACCGATCTCCAGGATACGCCGGCCGATAACGTGGTCAAGCGCCTGACAGCGCCAGGCATCCCAGCGGCCCAGGCTAACCAACCAAGCCACGATCTCATAGCCCCAGGCGAGTTCGCGGTAAAGCCTCTCAGTGGCCCATCCATAGAGCGACCTGTAAGCGCGACGCAGGCTCGACAACCGTCCCAACTGTGTCCCCTTCAGCGTGTTGGTCTTGGCCCAGACTCCAGTATAGGAAGTTCCTCTCCGAGTTCAGTAACCGCACCTTGACGCGCATCCCGGCATCTAGCGTGTTAAGAAACACTTCCTCTGAGCGTGAGGATGGCCGGGAGTGTGTCGGCTCGGCGCTCATGGTGGAGGACCCTATGCCCAAGACGGGCAGGCGATCAGAGGGCCGCCCACCCGGCCGTCACCGGCTAGATCTGGGGGACTATCGCGATGACATAGGGCGCCAGCGCCAGCAGTGCCATCAGCGGATGCCCACGCTGAGCGTGGTTCTGGCTATCCCAGTTGAAGAGGTAGATCGCCAGGCCAAAAGCCAGCACCCCACTGCCCACCAGAACCAGCACCGCGCCAAGCGGCGAGAGCAGCGTCTCCTGCCCGTAGGCATAGCCCAGGAACGCCTGCATCGCGTGCGAGGTGGGAAGCAGCAACGAGAAAGGACGCACCGACTCAGGCAGAATGTCCAGCGGCATCATAATCCCACCGATCAACATCGAGGGCAGGAAGATCAGCTGCGAAAACAACACGACGGCGCGCGAGTCCCTCGCCACCACACCGATCAGAGATCCAACGCCGGCACAGGAGAGTACCGTCACCAACGTCACCCCGGCAAATGCCGGCCAGTTCTCCGGTGCAACGCCGCCGAAGAGGGGAACACCAGTCAGCGCGATGATCACCGAGACGATCAGAACGTGGAACACCGTCGTGAGCACCGGCATCAGCAGAATGGCAACCGCCGGGACACCGTTGATCCTGTAGCTGCGGTAGATACCGGCCTCGCGGGACTCCACCAGCGGCGTAGGCATGCCCAGCAAGGTGGTCGCCAGCGCCGAAAAGATGACCATCGCCGGTATCATCGTATCTGCGAACATGGGATTGATCTGCGTCATAACCAACCCCATCATCACGTAGAAAGCCAACGGAAACAGGTAGTTCATCATCAGCAGGGTCGCGTTACGCAACCCCGTCTTGAATTCAAACACGAAGTGATTCACCAGGGCCGTCATGCCATCCCTCCGGTGTGTGTGATCTCAAGGAAGCGCTCTTCGAGCGATGGGCGCTCAACGCGCAGGTCGATCAACGCATCCTGCGCCTCGGTCAGATAGGCCAGGATCGCGGTCACAGTCGGGCCGGGATCTTTGCTGAAGTACACAGCGTACTCGTCCTTCACGAGCCGCCGGTGCACCGCGGGGAAGGCGATGCCGTTGTCACAGAGAGACGACCGCTCGGTTCGCACCGAGACCTTTGTGAGACCCGCCCCGGTCGCCGTCAACTCCCGCGGCGTGCCCGTCACGACCACCTTGCCCTGCAGCAGGATCGCGACACGGTCGGCCATCTTCTCGGCCTCGGCCATGTCGTGGGTGGCCAGTATGATCGTGGTGCCCTCTGACTGAAGCTCGCGGATCAACACGTGCAGCTCGCTGCGAGACCCCACGTCCAGACCGGCCGTCGGCTCATCCAGGAAGAGCACGGCAGGGCGATGGGCGACCGCCAGCGCCAGAGCAAGGCGGCGCTGCTGACCGGTTGAAAGCTCCGCGTACTGGCTATCGTGCTTCTCTGACAAGCCAAGCCGGTCGACCAGGTCATAACGTGGAGCCACACGGTGGTAGGCGGAGAAGAAACGCATCGCTTCATCCACCTTCATCGTGGCCGGCAGCCCCGACGTCTGCAGCTGGACGCCGATAAGGTCATGGAGTTTCCGCCCCTCCCGGCTTGGGTCCACCCCCATCACATCCAATCTGCCCTTGGTTGGTCGCCGTATGCCCTCAAGGCACTCCAGCGTACTGGTCTTGCCAGCGCCGTTCGGCCCAAGCAGGCCGAAGACCTCGCCCTGCTCAACACCGAAACTGATCTCATCCACGGCGACGAAATCACCGTAGGCCTTCGTGAACTCGGTCACCTGGATCGCTTTGCTTTGCATACCGTCCTCGCCTCCTCGCACTGGATTCGTCCATAGTATAGCCCATGCGCGACTCCACGTCACCACCAGGATAGGTGAATCGGCCGGGTGATTGCTGCGGCAGGCCCAGCATCACCCGACCGGTGGTGCGGGTGCGCAAAGATGTCGACTGATGGGGGCAGGGCTACCACACGCGGCGTGCGGCTGCTTCATACTCGTCATCCCTAGCACAGTTGGGGCCCGAGCCCCGGGCGTAGCCTAGATCAGATTCAGTTCCCTGGCGCGCAGCGTCGCCTGAGCACGGCTATGCACAGCCAGCTTGCCGTAGAGGCGCTTGGCGTGGGTCTTCACCGTGGTGATGGAGACAGACAGCCTGTCCGCGATCTCTTGGCTGGCCAGCCCTTCGGCCATCAACGCCAGCACGTCCAGTTCTCGATCCGACAGCGGCTCAATCAGATCGTCCTGGGCAGGTGCCGTTCGCGGCAGTCCCCGGTCGGACCACCAGACGCCCCAGTATCGGCATAGGCCGTCAGCAAGCGCGCCGTGTATTCGGGCATAAACGTCACCCTTTCCAGCAGCCGCCGCATCTGCTCACCCAGATCAACAAAGGTGCGCACGTAGTCCTCGGGCTGCGCCAGGTTGAGCGCCTGAGTCAGGGCCTCAAGCGCACCAGGAATGTCTCCCCGCGCGGCCAACCCCAAGGATTCCAGGGCCCCGACCTCGATCAGGCGCCCTTGACGTCCTCCGGCCTCGGCGCCTGCCCTGAGACGCGCCAGCAGCCCGACCGCCCGATCCAGATCCCCGCCGGCGATGCAGATGCGAGCAAGGATCAGTGCCTGGTCTTCCATCGCATACGGCATCCCGCCGTCACCGGGAATCCCAAAGCCAGAGACCCACTCAAGAGCTTCACCGAGGCGTTCGGTGCGCATCAATATCAGTGCCCGGTGCGCCTCAAAGGCCGGCATCACCCACTGCTGGTCGATGCGCTCTGCTGCGGTCTGCCACTCATCCAGAAGCGCGAGGGCCGCGGCGTCATCACCGCCGGCCAACGCGATATCGATCAGGCTCGCGTATCCGATGAACAGAATCTGCCAATGCGACCACTGCTTGCCCAGCTCCAACCCTTGCCAGAGGAACCCACGCGCACGGTCAAGCTCATTCCACTCGTAGAGCAACTGGCCCATGCCGGCATACGCCACCCCACTCAGTGGGGAACGGGAGGGCCAGCCCCCGACGGATTGGCACGCGGCCTCGTAGGTCACGGCGGCGGCACGTAGCTGCCCTGCCTTGACCTGTAGATCGGCCAGGTGGCTTGCGGCCATCGGGACCAGATGATGATTCTGATCCTTGCGGAGCAGCTTGACAGCGGCGTCAAACGCCGCCATCGCTTCGGCACTCTCACCGCTGTACTCATGAGCCAGCGCCAGGTTGAGGGCCGCGACCGACTCAAGTGATAGCCGTGTGTCAAGGACGCCCTGTTCAAGATCATCTACCGTATAGGCGCCCACCAGCCTGCTGTACCGGCGCACAGCGTCCAGGTCCATCCGGCTGAACGACAGCGATGCTCGGAGCGAGGACACTTCGGCCAGGACACCACGCACCTCGGGTGACGAATCTGGGTGCTCCGCCCCCCCATCAGGTGACGTGCCAGTCATGCGCTCAACGGCCTGCAGGTGCCTCTCGACCGCGTCAGAGTTTCCGGTGGCCAGGTTGGCCCAAGCACCTGCGATG
>CBFCZM010000169.1:0-6231 GCA_965602565.1 uncultured Anaerolineae bacterium | reverse complement strand
CCGGTGCGCCGACCGGCACCCCGGTGAGGCCGTGTGCGTGTTCTCGTCTTTCCGGCCTGATCTTCGGCGACCTCGCGGGCTTGTTCGACGGCTGCTTCACCGTCCAGGGGGGCGACAGATGCAAGTTCGTCCAGGTTCGCGGCTAGCGTACCTACGGCGTTGCGCGTTTCTCGCACCAGGGCCTTCTTCCAGTCGAGCAGGACCTTGTGCGTCGCCGGGATCCACCTGTCCACGCGTTGTGCTTTCTCGTGCACGGTGCCGATGCCTGGGTTGGCCAGCGCCAGCTCTATCTCGTAGCCCACGTCGAGCTGTTCACGTACCCAGGTCCAATGGTTCTCCTCGCTGGCCAGTGCCGTGGGCAGCACATCAGCGGTGACGATATCCAGGCGATCCACCGCGCCATAGACCGTCTCGAGATCTGACTTGGCCTTGCCCTCAACGCGCTGGCAGAGCTGGAACCGTTGGGTTATCTTGTCCAAACGGTCCTGGAAAGCTTCTGTGTCGGCGAACAACGCGGTGAGTTCGGCCGTGCGCTTCTCCAGTTCGGCGGGCACCAGCGGCTCATTCACATGGGCGGGGAGCCAGCGCGCCTGGCGTTCGGCCAACTGAGCCGCGTCCTGGACTATCGTGCGGACGTGCAGGTCCGCGTCGACAGGGGACCTGGCAGTTCCACCCGGGCTGGCTGATCGGCGGCTTGCGGATTCGCTTTCGGGCAGCCAGTTCGCTTCGGTGTAGGGGTGGATGCGCTGGTGGAGATCGTTGGCCCATCCCATCCAATCCACCTGTGGTGCCTCCGCTTGCTGGTCCAGTAGCTCAATAAGGCGACGTCGTCGTTCGCGGGCCTCTGCTATCTGGGCGGTCAGCGTCTGCGCCTGCTGCTTTAGCACCCGTGCGGCAGCCAGGTCGGCCTCCAGGCGTGCCGGCGTACGCGTGCCGGTCCGAGCCGGCCCCATACGCGTCGTACCGTCGATGGCCGCTGCTTGCTGCGTCAGTTGATCCAGCACCACCTGCATGGGGACGCGATCCAGGGGGTAGCGGCTGGCATCGGCGAGTTGGCGTAGCTGCTGATCGATCTGGCCAAGCACCTCCGCGCTCTCGGCACGCCTGGATTCCAGCGCCGTGTGCAGGGCCTCCAGCGAGGCCACGTGTGCGATCAACTGCTTGGCAGCCTGGGTGATCTGCGTGATTTCGCCGATGCGGTTAAGATGCTCGATGGTGGGAGCTTGATAGCTGGCGGCCAGGGCTTCCGCTTCCTCGCTCGTTTGAAGCCACGATGCGGCCAGGTCGGAGATGTCAATGGCATCCGGTGTCTCCTGGATGCAGCTCGTGGCGGCTTCCACGTAGTGACACATCGTTCTGAGTTCTTGCCCCTTGAGGGTATAGGCGGCGTGCCAAGCCGCGACTTGGCCGGTGGTCCCGCGAATCTCTCCATCCAGTGCGTCGATCGTCGTCCAGGCTTCGGCGATCTCCGCCGGCCGTGCTCGGCGCAGAATCTGGCTCTCCGTGCAGGCGAAGAGGTAGATCGGAAGTGCGCTGAACGCGTTCCGGTATGTCTTGAGCGCTTCCGCTGCTGTGTCCAGGGGGGCGCCGTGCACGCCGCCAGTCTGCAGCAGACCTGCGGTGTGTTGTGACGTGTCGACAAGTTCGTACAGCTCCCGCGCTCGCTCTGCGGTGTCAAGCGGCTGTTTGCGCAGCTCCCGGAGCAGGGACTTTGCGGCAGCAGCTTCGGTCCGTGGGGAACTGAGTTGGCCGGCGAGGCTGCCCAGGACGGCGCGCCGATGCAACCAATGGCGCGGCTCGCGCCAGAACCAATAGGCGATCCTGGCCCAGGCGGGCTCCGGCAGCTCCAGCGAATGGCTGCTGAGACTCGTGATCTGACCGGTCAGGGTCTGATAGGTTGCCTCGATGCTGTCGATGCTTGCTTGCAGTTGCTGTACGATAGGGCCGTAGGGGGCGGCGATGCCGGGAGGATAGGCGTCTGCTTCGGACTTGAGTTGGCCGAGGATGTGGTGGAGGGAGACCAGACCCCTGTCCATGTGCTGGGCCAGGAGCTCGGCTCTGGCCTTCCACCGGCGCGCCAGCACACGCACGAGCACTCCGATGACTGCGATCAAGCCGACGATGCCCAGTCCAGTCACACCCCAGCGGAGGACGTTCTGCACCGGATCGAGAATGGCCGACTCACTTCCTGGCATTGCGATCTCCTCTCTGGACGTGTGGTTGAGCCTGGCGTCAAAAGCCTTGAGTCGAAAGTCTTGAGTCAAGAGTCATGGTTCTGGGAGTCACCATTCACGATTCAGATCCCCAATACAAGGCGGTCTGCATCTCCGCAGGGAGGCTTCGCTACTGATCTGGACGTGAGAAACTAGACCGTCATTTCGACTGCGCTTCGCTCCGCTCAGGGTGACGTCCGGACGTTTGATTGAGTATAGCGTCAAAAGCCTTGAGTCAAGAGTCATGGTTCTGGGAGTCACCATTCACGATTCACGATTCAGATCCTCAATACGAGGCAGTCTGCATCTGCGCAGGGAGGCCTCCCTACTGATCTGGACGTGAGAAACTAGACCGTCACTTCGAGCGGAGTCTTCGGAGTCGAGAGATCTCAAGCTGTTGGGCGTGCAAGATTCCTCGACTTCGCCCTCCGCTGCGCTTCGGGCTACGCCCGGAATGACGGTGCACCCAGCGATCTCCTAGAGTGTCCGGTAGCCAGGACGTTTGATTGAGTCTAGCTGCCCATGTCTGAATCAGGTAACTGTGGTTGAGCTGAGTCGCCTCAGAACGGATTGTGCTGCGACGATCCCGGCTGCCGAGGCCTGGATCAGCCCCCGGGTGATGCCGGCGCCATCGCCGCAGGCAAAGAGGTTTTGGACCCCAGTCTCCAGCTCGCGCGTGAGCTGGAGACGGTTGGAGTAGAACTTGACCTCGACGCCGTAGAGCAGTGTATGGCGCGAGGCGACCCCGGGGGCGATCTCGTCCAGCGCGTGGAGCATCTCCAGGATGTTGGCAATGTAGCGGTAGGGGAGGACCAGGTTCAGATCGCCGGGCGTGGCACTGGGTAGGGTGGGCGTCACGATGGAGCGCGCGAGGCGCTCGGGGGTCGATCGGCGGCCCGATTCCAGGTCGCCCAGCCGCTGGACCATGATGCCGCCACTGAGCAGGTTGGCCAGCTGCGCGATGCTCTTGCCGTAGGCGATGGGGTTATCGAAGGGTTCGGTGAAGTCCTTGCTCACCAGCAAGGCGAAGTTGGTGTTGGCTGTTCTGCGATCGGCGAAGGAGTGGCCGTTCACCGTCATCACATCGCCGGCGAACTCTGTACTGACCTCGCCATACGGGCACACGCAGAACGTACGGATCTTGTCATCGAAGGCCTTGGAGTAGTAGATGAACTTGGATTCATAGACCAGGTCCGTGATCGGTTCCATCACGGCTGCAGGGAGCTCCACACGTATACCCAAATCCACGGGATTGCGGGTCAGCGCCAGTCCAAGCGCCTTGGCTGTCATCTCAAGCCAGCTTGCACCCTCGCGCCCCGGCGCAACGATGACGGCCTGGGCCTCGAGCACTACACCGGACTCTGTCTTGACGCCTACCGCTTCACCGTTCTCGGAGAGGATCTCCGCGACCGGCGTGCGCATCTTCAGGTCTACGCCCCGCTCGATCAGAGTATCGCGCATACCGCGCATGATGCTGACGCAGCGCTCCGTGCCCATGTGGCGGATGGGCACGGAGATGAAGCGCAGGGCGGCGAGGGAGGCCCTCTTGGCCAGCAGCTCGATCTCGTCGTTGTAGGTCCCGTGGACGGTATCCGGCGCGCCATAGCTCCGGTAGACTGCATCTACCTGCCGGAGCAGCTCCTCTGCGCGTTTCTCACCGAGGATCTCGGCCAGGTGCCCGCCCACCGCCGGGGAGAGCGTGAGTTTGCCATCCGAAAACGCCCCGGCGCCGCCCCATCCGTCAAGGATGGCGCAGGGCTGGCAGTGTTGGCACTCGGGACTGCCTTCCCGGATGGGACAATGGCGCTGGTCGATGTCGTGCCCTTTGTCGAGGACGGCGATACGCAGACCTCGTTCCTGGCTCAGTTCCAGCGCAGCGAAGATGCCGGCTGGTCCCGCGCCGACGATGACGA
Source organism: uncultured Anaerolineae bacterium (assembly GCA_965602565.1). Taxonomy (GTDB): domain Bacteria; phylum Chloroflexota; class Anaerolineae; order B4-G1; family SLSP01; genus PWVB01. The sequence continues at coordinate 2,105 of CBFCZM010000169.1, read as the reverse complement.
CGTCGTACTGATCAGGATCCATGGTCACCCCTCAACCACGTTGAGACCTTCTAGCGCCAGAACGTCTCAACGCCATTACAGCTCGACTAGTACTCGCCTGAGCACCGCGATTGCGCGATGGTACTCATCGAGATCAATATGCTCTCGCGGTGTGTGGTCCAACTGCGAGTCACCGGGGCCATACGCCAGGATGGGGCACTGCCAGATCGGCCCCACGACGTTCATGTCCGAGGTGCCACTCTTGATCTTGAACTGCACGCGGCTGCCCTCGGCGCCGATCGCCTTGACGAAAGCCCTGGCAAGGCGCGTGCTCCTTGACGCGTGGTAGGCCGGTTCCAGCCCCCTGAACCGGAGCTGACCATCGCCTGCCAGCTCTGTGATCTGCATCTGAAGTGCGTCAGCGTCGAATCCCGGCGGCAGACGGAAGCCAAGGGTCAGTGTGGCCGTCTCGGTGAACCCATCACCCACTGAGTTCATCGCGCGCAGGGATGGGCTGAGCTGGCTGAACACACGTCGTTGTCCCTCATTGTATGTGGCGACATACGATTGGACGCCGGCCCAGAACTTGTAGGCCTCTTCGCTGACACTGCCGTTGGGCCCGGCTGTGTGGCCGATCTCACGGCGCAGCGTGTAGTCCACCAAGAGCCTTCCCTTATAGCCCACAGTGACGCGATCCCACTGGCTGGGCTCACCGATGACCACGGCGTCGGGAGTGAGGCGATCCAGCAGGTACCGTGCGCCTCTTGACGTTGCCGATTCCTCCTCCACGGCCCCCGCCACGACGACCCGTTTCCCGGGAAGCGGTCCAACTGCTGCTGCGGCCGCGACAAACGTTGCCAGCGGACCCTTCGCATCCACCGTGCCGCGTCCGTGGAGCAAGCTGCCCTCGCGCCGCACGTTGATGTATCCGGGCACCGTGTCGATGTGGCCGAGGAGAAGGATCGTGGTCGGCCCGTCCCCCAGACTGCCGACGGCGTTGCCCGCACCATCTGCTTCGGCCTGGAACCCCAGGTCCGTCATCTGCTGCACCAGGAACGCAACTGCCGACCGCTCGTGCCTGGAGGGGCTGTAGCGCTCAACCAAACCGGTCAGCAGTGCGTCCGCACGCTCGTTTTCTGTATGAGTCATAGATCTAGCGCTGCACATTACGAGGCTGAAACCCACCAGCCCTCAACCTCCAACTCGCCGCTGTTACCCTCCGTTTTTCGCCACGCCGAGCACGTAGTCAACCACTTTTGCGGGGATGTCAACCCCGGTTGTGTCGATGCTGTTGCGGAACTCCATTGTATAGTTGATCTCGTTCACGAGCAAGCCGCGATGCGGATCCTCGAAGATGTCGAGAGCCACGACGCCGCCGCCGACTGCCTTTGCACTGGCGAGACTCAGCTCGTTCAACTCCGGGGTCACCGGGCAGTTGCTGGCTTTGCCGCCACGGGCCGTGTTTGTGATCCAGTGCTCTGAGTCTCTGTAGATGGCACAGATGGTCTCATCGCCGACGACGAACGCTCGGATGTCGCGTCCTGGTTTATGGATGTACTCCTGGATGTAGTAGATGGAGTGATGGTACGAGCCGAGGACCTGCTTGTGCTCCAGGACGGTCTCGGCAGCCTCGCGATCGTTGATCTTGGACAGCAGGCGTCCCCACGAACCCACGCCGGGTTTGAGTACGACGGGATAGCCCATCTCTTCGATCGCTTCGAGCGCGGACTGCGGCGTGAACGCGATCTTGACCGCCGGTGTCGGCACGCCGGCGCGAACCAGGGCGCTGGTCGTGAGCAGCTTGTTGCCGCAGTTCTCTGCGACCTCAAAGGTGTTGACGGTTGGAATCCCCCAGTCGCGGAAGAGCAGGAGCGCATAGAGCGCTCGCGAGTGGCTGACACAGCGCTCGATAATGACATCGTAGTGGTCCCAACCGTTGTCCTGTATGTCAAAGATCGCCCGCCGGTCGTCGATCGTGTCATAGTCGACGCCGCGTCTGGTCAGGGCTTGAATCAGCAGTTTCTCCTCTACGCGGATGCGCGAGAGCAGCAATCCTACTTTGGGTGTCACAAATCTCCTCCGGTATGGCCAATCCTGCGGATCAATGGTGGCGCTAAGCCTACTCT
>CBFCZM010000168.1:0-6237 GCA_965602565.1 uncultured Anaerolineae bacterium | reverse complement strand
CCGAGCAGGCCCGCGTGCTTGAGGGCCCCGTGCCGGAATGGAAGATCTTCAGCCCGCCCGAGGCGGGCAACGGGTTGGGCGGGACCGACTATGGCCTCCCCCGCTTCGACGCGGCCTCCTTTACGGCACGCTTCCCGTTCGGCACCGTCAGACTGCAGGATCGGATGATCCCCCTCCACGTCGAGATCACCGGCTGGAGTCCCTTCACCCCCGGCGATCCCGACAACAGCAGCCTGCCTGTGGCGGCGCTGGAGTACAGCTTCCACAACCCCACGGGCGCCCCGGTTGACGCCATCTTCTCGTTCCACGCCCGAAACTTCATGGCGATGCCCGCTGAGCCCAGCAGCAACGGCACCGCCGGGGCCGCCGTCCTCGCCACCGGCAGCGAGGAGAAGCCCTGGGAACAGGGCGCGTTCAGCGCGGTCGCGGATACGCCGGGCACAAAGGTCAACTGCTCCTGGTTCCGCGGCGGTTGGTTCGATCCGCTGACCATCGTCTGGAAATCGGTCAAGCAAGCGGCGACGCCCGAGGCTAAGCCACTGACCGAGGGCGCCCCCAGCCCCGGTGGCAGCCTCTACGTCCCGATCAGCCTGGCAGCCGGCGAGAGCACCGCGATCCGCCTGAGGTTCGCCTGGCATACGCCGGTCACCAACCTGCGGCTGGGCGCTGATGGCGAAGCCTGCGCAGCGGGCTGCGATTGCACCGGCACGCACAGACCGTGGTACACGTCCATCTTCCAGGATGTAGACGCGGTCAGCGCCTATTGGCGCGCGCACTACGACGACCTACGCGCGAAGACTGCGCTGTTCACCGACACCTTCTACGATACCACGCTGCCCGCCGAGGTCATCGACGCCATCGCCGCCAACCTGACGATCCTCAAATCGCCCACCATCCAGCGGCAGACCGACGGCGACCTCTGGTGCTGGGAGGGCTGCTGCGACACCCGCGGCTGTTGCCACGGCTCCTGCACCCACGTGTGGAACTATGCTCAGGCACTCCCCCACCTCTTCCCGTCATTGGAGCGCTCGCTGCGCAACACGGAGTTCTTCGTCGATCAGGATGCGAGGGGACACCAGGCCTTCCGGGCCAGCCTGCCCATCCGCCCACCGGACCATGATTTCCACGCGGCCTCCGATGGCCAGCTCGGCGGCATCATGAAGGCCTACCGCGACTGGCGCATCAGCGGCGACGAGCTGTGGCTGCGGCGCTTCTGGCCCAGAATCAAGCAAAGCCTAGACTACTGCATCGAGACGTGGGATCCCGATCACCTGGGTGTGCTGGTCGAGCCCCACCACAACACCTACGACATCGAGTTCTGGGGCCCCGACGGCATGTGCACCTCCTTCTACCTGGGCGCGCTCAAAGGCGCTGTCCTGATGGCAGAGGCAGTCGGCGACAGCTCCCCGCTGTACCAGGAGCTACTCGACAAGGGCATCTCCACCATGGAATCGGAGCTCTGGGACGGCGAGTACTTCATCCAGAAGATCCAGTGGGAGGGGCTCCGCGCGGCGGACCCCACCAAGAACCAGAGCTGGACCGTCAGCTACTCCCCCGAGGCAGAGGCGCTGCTTAAAGAGGAGGGGCCCAAATACCAGTACGGCAAGGGCTGCATCTCCGACGGCGTGCTGGGCGCGTGGCTCGCCGAGGTGTGCGGCATCGAGTCTTTCCTGGATGCGGACAAGGTGCGCAGCCATCTGCTGGCGATTCACAAGTACAATCTGAAACACGATCTGAAGGCACACGCCAACCCGCAGCGCCCCACATTCGCCCTGGGCGACGACGGCGGTTTGCTGCTGTGCACGTGGCCCAAGGGCGGCGCGCTCTCCCTCCCCTTCGTCTACAGCGATGAGGTGTGGACGGGGATCGAGTACCAGGTCGCCTCGCACCTGATGCTGATAGGCGAGACCGAGGCCGGTCGCGAGATCGTGCGCGTGCTCCGTGACCGCTACGACAGCCACGTCCGCAACCCCTTCGACGAGTACGAGTGCGGCCACTGGTACGCTCGCGCGATGGCCAGCTACGGGATGCTCCAGGGGCTCGCCGGAGCGCGCTACGACGCCGTCGAGAAGACACTCTACCTGCAGCCCACGATCAAAGGTGACTTCCGCTCCTTCCTCGCCACTGCCACGGGCTTCGGCGTCGTCGGCGCCAAGGACGGCGAGCCGTTCGTCGAAGTCAAGCAGGGGACGATTCCGTACGAGAGAGTGGAATACAGAATGAAAGAATGAGCGAAGAAGCGGGAAAGCGAAATAGCGACAGGACGATTTCTTCTCTCGGTTACGCTAGTCCCGTAGCCTTTGAGATGGGCTACCTGCCAGATCAGGAGCTTCGCCTATCTTGGTGTCCACCAATTCGGGGGAAGGTCTCCCCATCGCTTGCTCGCTCATTCGCTGATTCCCCATTCTCACATTCTTCTCCGCCGAAAGGAGATCGCTATGAACAAGCTTCGCGGACTACATCTGGGCCTTGGTCACGACGCCGGCGTTGACGCGCTGATCCAGGAATTGCCGGCGCTGGCCGAGATGGGACTCAACCTGCTGATCCCTGAGGTCAACTATGGGTTCGCGTACCAATCGCATCCCGAGCTGCAGGCAGATGACCCCATCACGGAGGCAGCCGCTAAGCAGCTTGCTGACGTGTGCCGGGATCACGGCATCCGCCTCGTCCCGCAGTTCCAGTGCTTGGGCCACCAGTCGTGGGACAAGACCACCTTCCCGCTGCTGATCGCCTACCCCGAGTTCGATGAAACGCCCGGCCAGTTCCCCGACAACGAGACCATCTACTGCCGCAGCTGGTGCCCGCAGCACCCGGACGTCAATGGGATCATCTTCGACCTCTTCGATGAGTTGCTGGACGCCTTCAGCGCCGACGCGCTCCACGTCGGTCTGGACGAGGTCTTCCTCATTGGCTCGGAGCACTGCGCGCTGTGCAAGGGCCACGATCCTGCCGAGCTCTTCGCCAAAGCCGTGAACGACTACTATGGCTATCTGTCGGAGCGTCACGCTGAAGTATGGCTATGGGGTGACCGTCTGCTGGATGCCGAGACCACCGGCTATGGCATATGGGAGGCGGCAGCCAACGGCACCCACCCCGCCATCGACATGATCCCCAGGGACATCGTCATCTGCGACTGGCACTACGAAGTACTGGAGGACTACCCATCGATCGCACACTTCCTGGAGAAGGGCTTCCCGGTCCTCCCGGGTGGCTGGCGCAACGTCGAGGCGGAGGAGCTCCTGCTGGATGCCACGCTCGCGCACAAAGACCATCCGCAGATGCTGGGCTACCTCTGCACCACCTGGGGCGCCGTCAAGCCCGGCGCGCTGGCTGCCTGGCCGCCGATTCAGGTGGCGATGGAGAGGATGAAAGGAGGCGGATAGGGAATAGGGCAGCAGGGGGCAAACGCGAAGGCGATGTGTCCGACGGAATGTGAGAAGTACTACAGGCGCCATCTTCCGCACATTCAACCTGCCGGCGCAACGTTCTTCGTCACGTGCCGCCTGGCGGGGTCGCTGCCGCTACCGGTGCTAGAAGCGCTACGAAGTGAAGCGGAGCGCACTTCTACAATTGTCTAGCGCCTCGGATGAGCCGACCAGAGCACTGAGGGCGTACGAGAGTCATCGAAGGCTTTTCGGTGAGTGGGACACTGCGCTGGGGCAGGCCGACTCTGGCCCCATGTGGTTGAGGCAAGCTCCCCTTGCCCGCCTCATCGCCGACAGCCTTCATCACCGTGATGAAAAGGTCTACGACCTCCTGGCCTATTGCATCATGCCCAATCACATCCACATTGTCTTCGGCCCCTTACCAGATGCAGATGATCACTACCCCTCGGTAACCACCATTATGCAGTCGCTGAAAGCGTATACAGCGCGCCAGGCGAACAAGCTTCTTGACCGCCAGAGCGAATTCTGGCAGCGTGAGAGCTACGATCACTGGGTGAGGAACAGCGATGAGTTGAGGCGCACTGTCAGGTATGTGATAGACAGCCCTGTGAAGGCCAAACTCGTAGATCACTGGCAGAATTGGCCCTGGACCTACTGCAAGTACCCACCATTGACAACTACGTAGTGGCGGACCGTCGTGTTCGCCCTCTGTCGCAATGGAGAGCCGCTGCGGTAGGAACCCTGGCCACGTGGTGCTCCCCACGCCGGGTCGAACACAACGGTGCGACCTGCGCAGACACCAGTAAGAGCGGCCCGCACACCTGCAGGGCCGCTCTCTGGGACAACTTACTGGACAGACCTTCTACCCCGCGCTCTCCCGCAGGATGCGGTCCACCACCAACTGGCGGAACTCGGGTGAGAGGCTGGCGAAGTAAGCGCTGAAGCCGGTCACACGCACAACGAGATCCGGGTACTTCGACGGATCCCCGTGCGCCTCCAGCACCTTGTCGGCATCCATGATGTTCAGGTTGACCTGGGTACCGCCCAGGTCGAAGTGCGTCTTGATCAAGTTGGCGACGTTGTCCACGCCACCCTCATCTTGAGACAGCCCAGGCTCCAGCTCCATCTGCATCGGCGCGGTGTTACCGTAGCCCGGCTGCACGGACGCAATCGCCACAGCCAACGCCGTGGGCGCGCCATCCTTGCGGAACCCAGGGTCGGGGTTTGATCCATGGGAGATAGCATCGCCGGCGTGACGCCCGTTCGGCGTCGCGCCCACGATCTTGCCCATCGGGATGGTGTTCGCCCAGGAAAACAGCCCCGGGATCATATTGTAGCCTTCCGGGGTCGGTGAAGCCTTCACGGCATCCGTGAACACCTGGGCAACGCGCTGAGCATAGTCATCGCCCAACGTGCCACCGTATCCATACCGCTCCCGGTTGTGCATCATCTGTCGCGCGCGTTCACCTTCGACGCCATCCCAATCGGCCTCAACGTGGCGGATTGCCTCATCCCAAGTCAACCGGCCCTGCTGCTCGACACGCTCCTCTAGCGCGGCGAAGGAGTCGGCCACGGTGGCCAACGCCGCACCGTCCAGGCACAGATTGTTGAACTCCAGCACGCCGCCGGAGGCGTCGACGCCCTTCTCGATGGGGCCATAGCAGAGCAGGTCCATCACCAGCTCGGGGAAGACATTCTGCATGTGCGTCATGTGGAAGTCGAGGCTTCCAGCGATGCCGCGAACACCTTGGCGCAAGTGATAGACGAAACGATCCCACAGTCGGGCCACGCTGGGCTCGACGTCATCGGCAGCAGCTTGACCCACCATCTCCTTCCAGGCGACCTCGAAGACAGCGGCGAAGTTGATCTTGACACAGTCATTCAGGGTGTACTCCCGGCCCGGAATCGCGGACCAGTGACAGCCGGAGTAGGCACGATCGTAACCCAATCCGATGTCATACCCGTTCTTGGCGAAGCCCTTTGCCGTCTGGTCCACAGCCAGGAACTTGGGCACGCCCGTCTTGTCCTCAAACATGACCTCGACGCCCCGCTTGAGCAGGCCGGGATCAACGCTATCGCCGACGGCGACGCCGACATTGGCCGGAATTCGCAGCCGGTGCGCGGCCTCCAGTACCAGGTATGAGACCGCATTGGTGACATCCTTGCCCGACGCGTCCGGACCACCCAACTGAAGATAGGCCGTGTCCCGGACCAACAGGCTGGCGATGTGGAGAATCGCTTCCTCGTCGGTCAGTATGCCGGCAGCGATATCGCGCTCGTAGAACGGCGTCAACACGACGTCCAGACGGCCCATCGAGCCGCTCCCATTGTACATGCGGGCCGTGATCTGGAACCAGAGAATCCACTGACAGGCTTCCCGGAAGGTGCGCGGCGGCTCGGAGACCAGCCAATCGTTCATCTCCGCCAGCTCAACGAGGTTCCGGCGCAGTTGGGGGTCCGCCTCGGTCTCTGCCATCTCACGCGCCGCATCGGCCGTGCGCTGGATCCAGTTCTGGATTCCGCTCGCCACCTCCTCCAGGCCATCGTAGAAATCGGCGGCCTGCGGTGCGGTTGCCTCGCGGCCTGCGCGGATACGCTCAAGGATCTTCCTCCACCCTTGGTCCATACCGATCTGCAGATCCTGGCAGAAGTGCTGCGTTGCGCCGATGCCGGGCTGCAGCTTGTAGGTCTTGTGCGCCTCGTACAACTCCGGCGCCAACTTGGCGACACCGAGGTCAGGGTTCCAGCCGGGCTTGCGGTAGGACGAGAAGTTCACCATGTAGCCGCCCGCCAGCGAGCTGACCGGATCGACGTAGACCGGATGTACTCGAAGCAGTGCACCGAAGTTCTC
>CBFCZM010000167.1:0-6253 GCA_965602565.1 uncultured Anaerolineae bacterium | reverse complement strand
GGCATTCTTGAGGAGGCGCCCGACCACGAACTGCTCATTCTCGGTGCCGGTCACGAGGGCATCATCGACCGGTTCCTGTTCGGGGATACCCCACAAGCCATTCTGGAGCAATCCACTATCCCGGTCATGGTGTTCCGCCGCCGGCTGACCGGCCTTACATCGTTCTGGCGCAGACTCTGGGGCCGGATCTTCGGCTTACTTCCCGCCCTGACACTGCAGGAACAGGCCGACGTACAGAAAACCATGCGCCGGGGATCGCAGCCACGCCCCGATTTCTTCGTTACCCTTACGCTGGCAGCAGCTCTTGCCGCGCTGGGGCTGCTGATGAACGAACCAGCGATCATCATCGGCGCGATGATCGTCGCCCCTTTGATAACAGCCATTATCGGTATGGGGCTGAGCATCGTATTGGGCGATCCCCGCTTCTTCTGGCGAGCCACGGCAACAACACTGCGGGGTATCGTGCTCGCGGTGCTCATGGGATTCGTCGTCGGTCAGATCGTGCCCGGGGCCGAGACCACAGACCAGATTGTGGCATTTTCCAGCCCCTCCATCCTGCATCTGGCTGTCGCGCTGACCGCCGGCACGGCAGCGGCCTATGCCACCAGCCGCAAGGAACTCTCGGCGGCACTGGCAGGGGTGGCGGTGGCAGCCTCGCTGAGCCCGCCGCTCGTCACCATCGGCATCGGCCTGGCGTTCGGGAGCACAGGCATCGCCGGGCGCGCTGGGCTGATCTTTTCCGCCAACTGGGTTGCCATCGTCGCAACCAGCGGACTGGTCTTCCTGTGGATGGGATTCCGCCCTCAGCCCGGCGACCAAGACCGCGCCGCCACTCGGCTCCGCGGACTCTCCACATTTGGCGCTCTGCTCGTGCTGATCACCATCCCGATGGCGATCTTCACCCGGCAATCAATCCAGAACGTGCAATTCCAGCGGAACATCGATGCTGCGATCCGTGCCGAGGTGCAAGAGATTCTCGGCGGGAAAGTCGTGAGATGGGATTACACCCGCACCCAGACGGATACACTCAACCTCGATCTGACCATCCGCGTCGACTACACGGTATCCTACGACGAAGCCCGCGACCTTCAGGAGCGCATTGCGACCCAGATCGAGTTGCCGGTGGCGCTCTCATTGAGCATGGTCCCCGCCAAGCAGCTGGAGGCCTTTGTGCCACCGACGCCGACCCTCACCCCGACGATGACGCCGACGGGCCTTCCGACGGAGACGCCGACCCCCACGCCAACCGCAACTGCAACGCCGACATCAACACCCACTCCAACGCCGACGATGACTCCAATCCCTACCATCACCCCGCTCCCAACGGATACGCCCACGCCGACACCGTGGATACTGACCGTCGTCGACGTGGGCAACACAGGGTTGCGCGTCCACTACGCCCCTGATGGTCAGGTGATGGGACGGATCACCGAAGGCAGTGCCGTCGTAGTTCTGCAGGGCCCTGTGCGGAGCGGCGACGTAACGTGGTACCAGGTCAACGCAATCACTACGCATCTTCAGGGGTGGGTTAGCGGGGAATTTCTGGCCTCCCGGCCCTGAAGCTGCTACACTGACCGGCACACCTGACAATCGAATCTTCTCGCTGCACATTGGAGGTGGCATATGCAGGCATATGAGAAGGACTTCGCCCGGATCTACAATAGGCGCTGGGCCCACTTCGCCAACGATGTCGCGCCCAAGATCCACACCTTCTTTGAGGCAAGATCCGGCCACCTGACATCCAAGCGTATCCTGGACATCGCCTGCGGCACCGGTCAGTTGGCCGTCTACTTCCTGGAACAGGGCTATGAGGTCGTTGGCCTGGATCTCTCATCCGCCATGCTGGCGCACGCCAGAGAGAACACGCTCGCCTACGTCGAGCAAGGCAAGGCCAGGTTCGTGGAGGCCGATGCAGCGGACTTCACGATGGACGAGCGCTTCGGCCTCGTTGTCTCCACCTTTGATGCACTCAACCACCTCCCCGACTTCGGTGACCTGGAGGGCTGCTTTGTCTCGACCGCCGGTGTACTGGAGCCTGGCGGGTGGTTCATCTTCGATCTCAACACCCGGTTCGGGCTCCAGCGCTGGGGAGGGATAAGCGTGCAGGATGAGGAAGACCTCGTCCTGATCACGCGTGGCGTCGTCTCAGAGCAGGAGGGACGCGCCTACACTCAGATCTCGGGGTTCCTCCGCCGGGATGACGGCCTCTACGAGCGCTTCAGCGAGGTCGCCTACAACACCATCTTTGCTCTGGATGATGTTGCCCTCGCGTTGCAGGATGCCGGCTTCGACAAGGTGCGCTTTGCAGCAGCCCGTTCCCTTGATGTCCCCCTGGACGTTCCGGAAACGCATAGCAGAGTCTTCATCGTCGCACAAAAGAGCGCAGCCAGGAGTTGATCTACTGTGCCTTGCCGGTATAATGGCAGTAGATCGAACAAATGTTCGTGAGTTGCGATAGGGGGACGTATGCCAGAATTCCGGCTCGTATCCAGCTTCAAGCCCACAGGTGATCAGCCTGATGCGATCAAGGCGCTCGTGGAAGGCATCAGGCGAGGCGATCAACACCAGGTTCTGAAGGGTGCCACCGGCACGGGCAAGACATTTGCCATCGCCAACGTCATCGCGGCGGTCAAGAAGCCGACGCTGGTCCTGGTGCACAACAAGACCTTGGCGGCCCAGCTCTACTCGGAGTTCCGGGGGTTGTTTCCCTATAGCGCTGTCGAGTACTTTGTCTCCTACTACGACTACTACCAGCCTGAGGCCTACATTCCGCAGAACGACCTCTATATCGAGAAAGACTCCGACATCAACGACGAGATCGATCGGCTGCGGCTGGCTGCCACAGCCGGCGTAATGACGCAGCGGGATGCGATCGTCGTAGCCTCGGTGTCGGCCATCTACGCGCTGGGCAATCCGCGGGAGTGGGGACGCGTGATCTTGCCCGCTCAGGTCGGCCAGCAGGTGCGTCGCGAGACCGTCATGCGCCACCTCGTCAGCATCTACTACGACCGCAACGACCTCGACTTCAAACGCGGCACATTCAGGGCTCGCGGCGACGTGCTCGAGATTCGTCCTGCCTATACTGAGACGGCCTACCGCATCTCATTCTGGGGCAACGAGATTGAGAGCATTATGGAGGTCGACCCGCTCACCGGCGCGGTCTTGGACCGGCCCAACGAGATCCAGATCTTCCCCGCTAAACACTACGTGACATCCGAGGAGCGCGTCCAGCAGGCTATCATCGACATCGAAGAGGAGCTCGAGGCGCGTCTGGAAGAACTGAACGCGCAGGACAAACTGCTCGAAGCGCAGCGTCTGGAACAGCGCACGCGATACGACCTGGAGATGATCCGGGAGATCGGCTACTGCTCCGGCATTGAGAACTACTCCCGGCATATGGATCAGCGCAAAGCCGGAGAGCCTCCCTGGACGTTGATGGATTACTTCCCCGCCGACTATCTGCTCATCGTTGACGAGTCGCACATGATGATCCCACAGGCTCGGGGGATGTACAACGGGGACCGCAGCCGCAAGGGGACCCTGGTCGACTATGGCTTCCGGCTCCCCTCGGCGTTGGACAACCGTCCGCTGATGTTCCACGAATTCGAGGAACGATTCAACCAGGTGATCTACACCTCCGCCACCCCGTCAGCATACGAACTACAGCGTGCGACACAGGTGGTGGATCAGGTGATCCGGCCAACCGGTATCGTGGACCCCCAGATCATCATCCGACCGATCCAGGGCCAGGTCGACGATCTGATCGGACGGCTCAGGGAGCGCATCGAGAACGGCCAGCGGGCCCTGGTGACGACCCTCACCAAGAGAATGTCCGAGGACCTTTCCGATTACCTCCGCGAGCTCAACTTCAAGGTTCAATACCTGCACAGCGAGGTACAGACCATCGAGCGCATTGAGATCCTGCGCGATCTGCGCCTGGGTCAGTACGACGTTATCGTCGGGATCAACCTCTTGCGCGAGGGACTGGACCTGCCGGAGGTGAGCCTGGTGGCTATCCTGGATGCCGACAAGCAAGGTTTCCTCCGCAGCGCCACCGCCCTTATTCAGACTATCGGGCGCGCCGCCAGGCACACAGAAGGTACCGTGGTGATGTACGCTGATAAGATCACCGACGCAATGACTGTGGCCATTGAGGAGACCAACCGGCGTCGCGAGATCCAGCAAGCATACAACGAAGAGCACGGGATCGAGCCGCAAACCATCATCAAGGAGATCCGGGACCTCACGGATCGTGTCCGGGCCGCCACGCAGGACGCAAGCGCGCTGGACTTGGCCCCGGAGGAGATGGAGCCGGCAGACCTCGACAAGCTCATCCGCGAACTGGAAAAGGAGATGCGCGCGTCGGCCGAAGACTGGGAATTCGAGAAGGCTGCCGCGCTGCGCGATCAGATCTTCGAGTTGCGGGGCGTATTGGAGATCAAGGCCCCACTCTGGCAGCGGGATCGCAGAAAATAGCCAGGGGCCTCGTGCATTGTCAAACTCGCAGCGTCGGGTATAGTTACCGGCGACATGCGCGCCGAGCCCGCTGACGTGGTGTGCGCTCGAGACAGATCAGGCTATCCGGCGGATGCGACCGATGCGTTCGCTTCTCCGGTGAAAGACATAACGAACCTATGGAAACTACGGTACAACCAGACGCAAATGAGAGCGGCGGATCTCAGCCCGAACAGTCGCCGGCAGGCCCCACCGTCGTGGGTATTCGATTCCAGCCAGCAGGCAAGCCTTACCACTTCATCGCTCCGGAGACACTGACCCTGACTTCTGACGATTGGGTGGTTGTGGAAACCGTCTATGGACAGCAGGTTGGACAGGTGACCCACCTTCCCGAGGAAGAACCGGCCTCCTCCAGGTCACGGAAGCTCCGCGGAGTACTGCGCCAGGCCTCCGGCCTGGACATGGCCCGTCACCGCGTGATGCTGGAGCGTGCAGAGCGCTTGGTTGAGGTGGCTCAGGAAGAGGTCCGCGACAACAATCTGGATTTTAAGATCATCAGTGCCGAACTGACCTTGGACGGCAGCAGCGCCATCGTCCTGTGCTGCGGCAACGTTGCGAAGAAGTCGTTAGCTCCGCTGCGCCGCCGGATAGCCTCCAGGATGAGTTGTCGCGTGGAGCTCCGCTCAGTTGGGCCACGTGACCACGCCAAGGCCCTGGATGGCTACGGCGTCTGCGGCGAACCCCGGTGCTGCAGCCGCTTCTTAACCGGATTCCAGGCAGTCTCCATCCGGATGGCCAAGGATCAGTCGATCTCTATGGCGCCAACAGATATCACGGGCATGTGCGGGCGGCTTCGCTGTTGTCTGGCCTATGAGCATCAGGTCTACAAAGAGGAAGCCAAAAACCTGCCGCGGATCAAATCCCGCGTCAGAACGGACAAAGGGATCGGACGGGTCATCGACCTGGACATACTGAAGGGCGACGTGATCGTCGAGATTCCGCCGGATGGCCCGCGGCGCGACCGGGAGCGCTTCCGCTACCCGGCGGACGATGTCAAGGTCATCCCCCGCGACCCACAGTCATAGATAGCTCAGGACAGACCAGACGGGCCCGCCGATGAGCGGGCCCGTTTCATTGGTCCTGGAGCCGGGGAGTTACCGCACCCAGCACGAACTGCTGCACGCCATCTGCAGTCAGATGGGCGCCGTTCTCCGGTAGATACAGGCCAATCGTCACTGTGTAGGATCCCGCCGGCACGTCAGTCGGCACCGTAACCGTGTGAACGTCGGTGACCACCTCATCGCGCATCCAGAGAGAAGTCGGGTAGTGTTCAGGCCCAGCCTGGTCAGTAGGTCGCGGCATCTCATCTACCTGGGCGATTAGTCTGCCGGTCTCGGCGTCCCGAAGATGGACAAAGACAACGTAGTCCTCTGACATCTCATCGAGCGCTTGCCAGCCTAGCGTCACCAGCAGACCAGCGAAACCCTCCGCCGGGGCTAACTCGTACCCCAGGAAGCGGAGCACATCGCCTTCCGGAGAGGCAAACGCCACGTCTGGTGTGTTGGCGAAGGATGGTGTAGAGAATGCGCGCGCGACCGGTTGCACACGCATTGACGCCAAATCGGCCGCCAAGCCATCGTCCACGTAGAGAGCCATCACATAGGCGCCGGCGGAGAGCGTCCGGGGAAGGCGTAGAGCATACCGATCCTCGATGATCTCACCGGCGCGCCAGTCGGCGAAGCCATACCCGCCGGCCGGGCTGCCGGCGTAGAGATCAAGGACAGGCACATCCGAAAGC
>CBFCZM010000166.1:0-6264 GCA_965602565.1 uncultured Anaerolineae bacterium | reverse complement strand
CTCCCCAGCCTCGCCGGTGACGAAGACGACCCGCCCGTGGCCCGCCAGCGCCTGCTCCAGATGCGCGTCCAACGCCGCTAACTCACGGTCGCGGCCCACAAAGAGGGGCAGCTCGAACTCAACCGTCTCGGGTGCCAGGCCGGGCGCTGGCGGCAGCACTGCCGGCACACCAGGGACCAACGTGCCATCGCGAATCTGCGCATAGAGCCGCTGCATCTCGGGCGACGGCTCGACCCCGAACTCCTCCGCCAGCACCTCGCGACATACGTCGTACTGTGCCAGCGCCGTCGTGCGCTCGCCGCTCAGCGCCAGGCTGCGCATCAGCTGCCGGTAGGCATCCTCGCGCCACGGCTCCAACGCCACCCGGCGCCACGCATACGCGCACGCCTGCGTGGTATCGCCGCGGTCCGAATACTGGGCGATCAGGGATTGAAGCGCCGACGAAGCCTGCCGGTGGAGCCGATCACGCGCCAGGAGTGCCCAGTCATCAAAAGCGGCGCACCCATTGATGAAGAAGCCTTCCAGAAAAGCGCCGCGGTAGAGGGAAACTGCTTCGGCCAACTGGCCCGTGTCGGGAAGACCCAGGGGTTGGATCGCAATCAACGTATGAAACGCACGCACATCCACCCAGCAGTCGCTGTCACAGTTGAACTGCACCGTCTCACGGGTGACCAGCAGAATGGGACGCGCGCAATCGCGCTCGCAGGACCGCGCGCGGTCAAGGCGACCGTTCCGGTCGCCGATGGCTTGGCGCAAATTGGAGAGGGCGCGGCGAAGATTGCTGCGCGCGCCGCTCTCCGGCTGGTTCGGCCAGAGGAGCGCAGCCAG
Organism: uncultured Anaerolineae bacterium; assembly: GCA_965602565.1. Lineage (GTDB taxonomy): Bacteria > Chloroflexota > Anaerolineae > B4-G1 > SLSP01 > PWVB01. The sequence continues at coordinate 5,436 of CBFCZM010000166.1, read as the reverse complement.
GGACGCTCGGCGGTGAGGACGATCGGACTCGGCAACCAGATAGGCCAACAAGGCGAGTGCCTTGGCGGAACCGAACCGCTTGACCGGCTGTCCGTCAAGCGTCGCTTCAAGCGCTCCCAGCAACCGTAGATACAATTGAGGCATAACATCTCCTCTCACAAAACACGTAGAGGGGGAACAATCCATACATCAGTATATCACACGTAGGGATTAATCGAGCATGTAAAAGTGGATCGATGGAGTATCGTCACAGCGACTGCGAAGCCGTTAGCTGAAACGACAGCGTGGGTCGGTGTGCCGTGACGTTTCAAGGACGATCTGAGGACGCTGCTCTGGTACGATGGAGTCGTAGAGGTGCACCGACGGTTCCGGGGAAGAATGGACAGTATTGAGTTTCGCCAAAGGAGGCAAGACCAATGTCAGATAAAAAGCTCAAGGCCCTGATCAATCGCTATGTAGAAGACGGCTGTAACAGCGGCAACCTTGATGTGATGGATGACGTCTTTGCCAGAGACTGCACACTCTTCCATCCTGCCGTGCCCGAGCCTATGCAAGGTGTTGAGGCCCTCAAAGGCTTTATGAGCGCAGTCCTCAACGCTTTCCCGGACTTCCATGTCAGAGTGGATGAGCAATTTGTCTCTGGGGACAAAGTCGTGAACCGGGGAACGGTCTCGGGTACCTTCGAGCACGATTTCGCCGGCATTCCCGCCACCGGCAAGCACACGGAGTGGACGGTGATCGCGATCTATCGTATCGCCGACGGCAGAGTCGTGGAGATGTGGGAGGAATTGGATTTGCTGGGTGCGTGGCAGCGCTTGGGCGTCCTCCCGCCGATGGCATAGTTGCCGAGGTCAAATGGCAAACCTGCAGATCACGAATCCGCAGGTCAGAAATCCCACGCCGCACTCTGTGATTCGTGATTTGCCATTTGAGATTTGGGATTCGCGAACCGATGGACACCGATAAGATCCTGAGCGCATCCTTCCTTCTGCGCCTGTGGCAGGTGGAGGCGAACGGGGATCTCGTTTGGCGTGTCTCACTGGAGAGCGCACAGACCGGTGAGCGGTGGGGCTTTGCCAACTTGGACGCGCTCTTCGACCTTCTGTATCGTTGGACCGCGTCCACGACGACCGGCGCCAGCAGCCCGGTGCGGAGTTCCCACGATTCACAATTCACGATTCAACTGCTGTCCCGAGACCTGAATCACTAGATCAGATCAAGAGTCAAAAGTCTTGAGTCATGACTGCACTTATCACGATTCACGATTCAGGTCATCTCAAGAAGGTTCTCCTGACTTCCGCGGTCTATCTCCAAGAGAGCAAAATGAATCGTGAATGGTGAATCGCGGCAGCTACGCGGTGGACGCCACAGATCACAGAGCGCCCCCCTCAACGAACCATGACTCTTGACTCAAGACTTTGGACTACCTACTCCCCATGCACCATCTTTCCCTACCCCATCAAATACTTGAGCCCCGTCTCGGCCCGGGCGCGCTTGGCGGGGTCTTCGACCAGGGGCGCGAGGGTAAAGAAACCGTAGAGGGTCTTGACCCGGTGCGTAAGGCGAGCAGACGAGGGGGTGGGCGCGCCACCGTGACGCCAATAGGCCGGCGTCCGGGGATCGTGGGCAGCCGGGGTGAGCGTGCCAAGCTCGTCCTCCAGGTCGGGCAGCGACCGCCAAAGCAAGATATGCTGGCGGTGGGCCGCGAAGCCGCGATGCGCCAGTTCGCCGTAGCCGTAGCGCGACAGCTCGACAAGCGCCGCCGCGTGGTTAATGATGTGAACCAACCCGCCGAACCCCTGACGCCGCATCGCCGCTGAGGTCGCGAGCTCAGCCATCACCGCCGCGACCAAGTCCCCCTCCGACGCGTAGGATGGCAGTTCGTCGCCGGCCGGCAGCGGCACCCGGTCGCCGGTGATCCAGCCGGTCTCAGCGCCGTAGTACCCACGGCCCGGGATCGCGCCGTCGAACTTCGCGATCAGCGCCCGGATGCCCGCCACGATCTCCGGCGTGGCGTACGCCGGATGGTCCGCCAGCGCCTTGATGGCGAGTGCAGTGAAGATCACGTTGTGCCCCGACTGCCGCGTCTCGTCGATGTTGGCAGCCAGCGCCTGCGCGAGCACTGCACTCCCATCGCTCTGTGGTCGTGCCCCGGGGAACGGTTCGAACAGCTCCGAGATTGTGATCGCCGACTTCGTCGGGTCGAACCACAACGACTCCTCGCCACCGATGATGCGATCCAGCTCCCCCACGATCGCGGCGTGAACACTGTCATCGAGTTCCGGATGCTGCTCGAGGAAGAAGCAGCCGGCAATCACGGCGGCGCCCAGATGCCCGGCCATGGCATTGGCCCGCGCGGAGCGCGCCAACGCACACACTCCCTTGTACAGATAGGTGGTGTTGATCACACGCCATCTCCCTTCGCACAGGAACGCTACGTGCCCGAATTCTACCGCGGTCTCAGTGGGAGTTCAACATTGCAGCGTTCACACGTTCCACCGCTGTCACGTCCTCCCCCGCCAGAGAAAAGCAGGGGCTACACGCTTGCATGATTAGAACGTCTGTTCTATACTTAGGGTATGATAGTAGCCAGAGACGATTCACAATCACCTACGCCAAAGACGCGATGACGCACCTCGATGCTGCACCGCCCGGAGCCTCTCCTGTGCGCACCCCAACCGCTCCGCGAAGCGGATTCCACCGCACCGACATCTGGACCCGGCGAGAAGGCACCGACGCCACCGTCGCCATCAGCTGCAGCCGCAGCAGGTACGCCCTGGGCGAAGTCGTCGTGCAGACCACCTACCGGCTGGCAGATGGCACTGGCGCCGATGGCGCCGTGGACGTCGACGACAGCCGCCGCGTCTACTTGGGCAATCCCACCGGCCGCGTCATCGAGGATATCTGGGAGCTCCTCTTCGACGAGACCGCACGGGCGCAGCAGTTCGACCCCAGCAGCGTCAGTATCCACCTCACCCCTGAGGGGTTCATCACCTGCTGGGAGATCCGCCTCCGCACCATCGCTCAGATCACTGCCCGGGAGCTCAAAGTGGTCGTGAAGGGGACAGCGACCGATAGTGTGCGGGAGCGGGAGTAGCGGATGGGGCTGAATGGTGGATATTGGATGGCGGGCAATGAATTGTCATAGATATCGTCAAAAGCCTCCAGTCAAGAGTCGTGGCTGCGATTGTCACGATGCACGATTCGACCGTTCTCTTGTGGGCAGGCTGCGGAAGTGGAGGCAGCCTTCTTGAGTTGATCTGAATCGTGAATGGTGAATCGTGTCAGCTCTGCAGCGGAAACCAGGCACCGCGAAGTGTCCTCCTTGGCCAAAGCGTGACCTTCTGACCGTCCGCCCATTGCCATCCATCCCAAATCTGTGCTATAGTGAGCGTGAACTGTTCCTGTAAGCGCTGCGACATCCTGCCGCAACCAATTCTACGTGATCCTCAGGCGCGACCCGATCACACGCCGCACCCACAGCGAACCCTCCCGACACCGCCACTGCAGAACAGTTCTCCGACAGCAGGGGGGCTCCAGTTTCGGTTCGTGGCGGACGGTGTCTAGCACACGTGCTTCGCAGTAGATACAGGGAGGTCGGAAATGGAGATAGGAAAGCTCTTCAGAAGCGTGGCAGTCATCCTCGTATTGATCCCAAGCCTGGTGAGTTTCACCCCGGCGAATGCCGAGCCGGCTCAGGGACCGGCTCAGATGCAGGCGCAAACTGAACCACCTCTAGACGAACTATCCCAATGGGTCAATAGTGAACTGGAGATTGGGCCATCGGCCCCCACCGCCTTCTGCACTGATTCCCCAACGGGCAACGACAGCAATCCCCTCAACGAATGCCAGGGCACCTCATTCACACTGGCAGGCGACACCTGGGATCTCAGCGTCTACTACACCCTGGATACAGGCGCGAGCAATGACTGGATCCTCACCCACACCCAGGTCACGCCCATCTTGGACTGGATGCAGACCTCGTATGAGGCCTACTACGAGCAGACCGGGCTGACCTATGGCTCAAGCACCTGCAGTCGCCACATACGCGCCAAGATCATGAGGGGCGATGGGTGGTCGGGCATCGCCTGGTGGCCGAACTCCTGCTATATCGGGCTGGACGCCCCGATGATCCGGGGAAACGGCGGCCAGCACACCACTATGCACGAGATGCGCCACAAGGTCGTCCAATTCGCCTACCCCAGCTGCCTCAGCGATTGGAAACCGGACTACAATTCGGGTAGCACATCCTACCTCGTCGAAGGAGACGCGGACTACGGCCCCTCAACCGTCGACGACTACGGCTACATGAATTCCGGCTACGACCAGAGCAAGAGCCTGAACCAGCACGGCTACAATAACATCTTCAGCCCCTACTACTCGGAACACATCGACCTCTACGCCGGGCCGTTCGGGGCACCCGGAGACCCCGACTACCTGGCCGGCGGCATGGTCGAACACTGGGAGGAGTGCGAGGCCCAGAGCGACCTCCATGTCATACGGGATGTCGTCCAGGCCTTCACACCTTACAGCATGGAGGAGTTCTTCCTCAACTTCTTCGCTGCGCTCTACCTCCACTCGTACGCCGACTCGGCGACTCAGCCGGAGCTCTACTTCTTCGAGGAGGACGCGCCGGGTGTCAACGTCACCTACTCGCCGGCGCTGGAGGCCAACGTCTCGCTGGCAAGCGGCTCGCAAAGCTGGACGTCGGAGAGCACACCCGATACCTGGGCCGGCAAGACCTACGAGATCGTGCCTCAGGCCGGATGTGACTATGTGATGCTCGAGGGCACCGGGACGGGTACTCTCGGCTGGGCCTTTATGGCCGCGGATACCGGCACCCCCAGCGCAGAATACAGCGGCTGGGTGGGCACCGAGTTCAGTCGGGTCTTTGCCGCCCACGGGGCTCACGACAAAATCGGGGCTTCGGTCGTGGCCTTTGGCAACAACTACAACTACGATCTCACGGCGACGTGCGTATCGCCGCAGATTGAGGTCAAGCGACCGCTTAACCCCAACTTCGTCGCCTATGTCGGTGACCCATCCAGCCCGGTCGCCTTCCTCGCCTATATGAAAGTCACCGACGGGTCAGCTACCCCGGTCACCGGCATCCCCACGTCCTGGTTTGTGCTCGACGCCGAGGGCGGTGCAGTGACCGCGGACACCATCCACGAGATCACCAAGGGTCACTATCTGGGCGTCTTTGTGCCCCCGACCCAGGTGGCGGGCACCACGTGGGTGGACCTACAGGCCTGCCTCAGTACCACCGGCATCTGCGACAACAACGTCGATGCCCTGTTGTATGTACCCCCCGGCAACATGGACATGGTCCTCCTGCACGACGCCTCCAACTCCATGAACGACATCGACGTGCCCGGTGACTTCTCCCGACTGGAGCAGGCCAAACAGGCCGCCGATCTCCTGGTGATGCTGGCA
>CBFCZM010000165.1:0-6272 GCA_965602565.1 uncultured Anaerolineae bacterium | reverse complement strand
GGCGAGGCATTCCCAGCGTCTAGTTGCAGGTCAGTGGCGTCCCGGACCCCTGATCCATGTACTGGACAGATGACCCTCACGGGAATGCCTCGCCCCTACTTCGCGAACACACCAATCACCACGGGCACAGAAACCATCGAGTCAATCTGGGGACCATCAACCATCCAGAACCCCGACGACGTACCGCCATCCAGATTGAGTGCAGTATCCAAGTCCAGATCCGAACCGGCAAGCCAGACTGCCATCTGGAGTAAGCTCAAGAAGCCGCGTGGAGCTATCAGCAGCAGAATCCGTCCGCTGCGATCCTGGGTCACCACCGTGCGCCGCGAAGCGCTGCCATCGTCGGAATCGGCCGGGAATCCCATCTCACCGCCGGGTCTCACCAGGACCGGAAAGCTCTGGATCGCATCCCTCAAGCCTTCAGCGGGATCATAGGGCCATGCTCGCAGCCAGCGAACGGAGACCCTGTCGGCCGGCGTTACGGCGAGCATCCCAGCGTAGTCGCCATAGCTGACGCCGTAGCTCACGCCACCGCTGATCGTCAGCCCGATGGCGACGTTCTCAGACGTGAAGTAGCCACCGTTGACCACCAGCAGCGCACCTTGCTGTTGCGCCCAGCCGCTGACCGGATAGCCGATCCCCGGCGTGTAGATCACGCGGAACACCACGTGATTCGGATCCAGACGCGCCACCGTGACGCGCTCGATCGACTGGCCCACCGCGATGTCGATGCTGCGGATTTCCACACCGGACCGGACCGGCTGCCAGCCGGTATCGGGAGGCAGTGGGGTCCGCGTGGGTGCCGGGGTGAACGTCGGCGGTGTTGTCCACGTTGACGTGGGGCGCGGCAGTGGCGTGACCGCAGGCGGCAGCGTGCCACACGCCAGGGCCACAGCCAGAAGAAGACCACAGACTAGAGATAAGGTGCACTTGTTCTTCATGTGCTTTCGCCAGACCCGAGAGGCCAGACAGAGCCAGTGAGCAGTTTGAAGTTGCCTCGGCTATCCCGAGGGGTGAGAGGGACAGCTGCCTCGAACTCATCAAGCGGATCGGCGAGACCAGGACTGCTAGCCTCGCCGACCTCACTTGCTGCGTCAACAGGTGAAACAACTTCAGTCATCCGCCGCCCACGAGATCTCGAGTTCGTGCAGTTTCGGCGCCGTGGGCATGCCGGTCTGAGGATCCCAGCCCATCATGGCGTAGAACTGCGTCACGCCCGCATCCAGCTCCTCGGGTGTGATCGGCACCTCAGTGACACTTCCGCTGAAATGGGGCTCCGACATCCGCTCGGGCAGCTTGTCGTCGGCACGGGTCCATCCGGAGCGCATGTTGAAGAGGCGCATCATCGTCACGTGACGTTCACCGGCCTTTAGCAGTTCCCAAAGATTGGTCTCCCAGCCGGTGATGGCATTGACGATCTCGACCTTCTGATCGGTGGTCCAGGGGATAAGCATGCACATACCCAGCGCATTGTCCAGCCACTTGAGGTTGGCCGTGACGGCATAGGCGTGCACCTTAGCCGGCGACATCTCCGTGGCCGGCACAGGCGTGTAGACACCCAGCGTCTTCCATCCCGTGCCCACCTTCTCCCTTGCGAGGCCCTCATCCCAGATGTTGTGCATATGATCGGCACCGGTCGGCGAGACCACGTAGCCCAGCGCCTGACCGTGGCGCGAGCGGCACTCGTGCATTGGGAAAGGCTGGCCGTGTGTGTTGAGCGTGAACTTCTCCGCACCATTACCGATCTTGGCCGCGGCTGCGTCGGTCCCCTCGGCCAAGAGATCGCCCAGGCCCTTGCGGTCGGCAATCATCTGCGTCATCGCAACCATAGCCTTGCCGTTGCCGAACCTCATATCCAGGCCGCCGGTATCATCGGTGGTGAGCAAACCATTCTCGAAACACTCCATCGCGAAGGAAACGGCCATGCCTGTACCAATCGTATCGAGACCGTGGCCATTGCAGATCTCGTTGGCTTTTGCTACAGCCCGAAGATCGTCGACCCCGCAGTTGGAACCAAAAGCACCGATCGTCTCATACTCGGGGCCGCCATAGGCCGGATCCACCTGGAAATCATCGTCATTCACCTCGACCACGCGTTTGCAGCGGATCGGGCAGGCATAGCAGCCACCGCGATCGATCAAAATCGTGTCACGCAACGACTCACCACTGATCGCCTCGTGACCCTCAAACTGGCCATCCTGGAAGTTCCGCGTGGGGAGCTTGCCCTCGGCGTGCAGGCCGTTGATCCCGCCGGGTGTGCCCAGTTCGTGCAGCTCCCAGGCCTTCTCCTTCCAATGCGTGACCATGTACTTGGACAGTGCCTGAACCGCTTCCCGGTCGGCAACGGGCACCCTGGTTGTACCGCGAGCGACGACGCACTTCAGGTTCTTGGAACCCATCACCGCGCCCATACCCGTGCGGCCTGCGGCGTGCTTCAGATCGTTGATCACGGCGGCGTAGCGCACCATCTTCTCGCCGGCGGGGCCGATCAACGCAAAGCGTGCGGCTCTCTCGCCCAGCTCCTCCTTCACCGCCTCCTGGCACTCAGATCCCGCCATGCCCCACAGGTGGTCGGCAGGCCGAAGTTCCGCAACGCCATCCTTGATCCATAGGTACACCGGCGTCTCGGACTTGCCCTTGAACACGACGGCATCATAGCCGGCCCGGCGGAGTTCCGCGCCGAAGAACCCACCGACATCGGCCTCACCGTACCCGCCATTGAGTGGCGACTTGCCGCCGACGGCACTGCGCCCCGACCCGGCGATAGGCACACCCGTGATCGCGCCACCGGCGAAGATCAGCAGGTTGTCCGCGCCGAGAGGATCCACATCAGCGCCAACCTCCTGAAGCAGGTAGTAGGCGATAAGGCCGGAACCACCGAGATAGCGACGATAGAAAAGCTCATCGCGCTCCTCTACGTCCATCGACTGTGTCGCCAGATCCACCCTAAGAATCTTGCCCGTATAACCGTTCACAAGCTCCTCCTTGCTAACTGCTCACCACGCAATAACCGAGACACGCCAACTACGAAAGGGCCCACAACTGAGGAATCAACGCATCCCGGATGGGGGCAACCCAAGCGTCGTCATCGATAGTGTAACCACAAAACCGGCAGTTGACAACTAAAACACACCCCACTATCATATAGGTAAGGCAGACTTACACCAGGACAGCCCTCACCACATCTGCCTTTCTCACCTCCGACCCGACTGGACCCTCCGGGCCCACCGGGCGATAGGGTGCGGGGAGCAATTCCTGCGCCTGCCGTGCTCGCAAAGGAGGCAGTTCCGTTCGGCTGCGCCGGACAGGACTGCTTCCTTTTTGTTTGGCACCCGCGCGATCCGGATTCGACTCACCGGGGCGCACGCCGAGCCTATGTGAATGCCTGCAAGCTCTGGAGCTGTTAGCGCCCAAGCACCATACAGTGTGCCGGCCGGCACGCCGGGCGCATGTTATGGACCCTACTTAGCATAAGGAGGTTTACCCCATGTGGATAGTTCGCGTTGATATGACGGATCGTTCTTTCAAGCTGGAGGAAGTCCCCGAGCGCTACAAGCACTTGGGTGGACGCGGCGTGACCTCAACGCTCATCTTTGACGAGGTCGATCCCCAATGCCACCCTCTCGGGCCGAACAACAAGCTCATCTTCGCCCCCGGCTTCACCACGGGCACGACGGCACCCACGTCAGCCCGCGTCTCGGCCGGCGCAAAATCCCCCCTGACCGGCGGGATCAAGGAGTCCAACGCCGGCAGCAGCTGGGCGCCCGCCCTGGCCAGGCTGCAGATCAAAGCGCTCGTCATTGAGGGCATGGCCGACAAGAAAGACGGATATTGGATGCTCCATCTCGCATGGCAAGATGGGAAGCCCGCAGTGGAATTCATGTCCGCAGAGGGTTACGCCGGCCGCAACCTCTTCGATGTGTACCCTGAGATTTTCGAACGCTTTGGCAACAAGGTGCACGTCGCCGGCATCGGCACCGCAGGCGAGTTAGGGTATCCCAACTCCGGCATCGCCTACCAGGATATGAAGAAGAAGCCGACCCGCTACTCGGGACGGGGTGGGCTGGGCGCGGTGATGGGCAGCAAGCGCCTCAAGTTCATCGTGCTTGATTCAACCGGAACCCCCGGTGTTGAGATCGCCGACAAGGCCCTGTTCAGTCAGGGGCAGAAGAAGATGCGTGATGCTCTGCTAGAACACGCCATCACCAAGCCCAAGGGCGGCCTCAATACCTACGGCACCGCGATCCTGACCAACATCCTGAACGAAGCCGGCGGCCTGCCCACCCGCAGCTTCCGCAGCGGACGCTTCGAAGGCGCCGCGGACATCGCCGGCGAGGCGATCTTCGAGACCAACAAGAAGCGTATGGACAAGGAGATCTACAACCACGCCTGCAGCCCCGGCTGCATTATCCAGTGCTCCAACACCCTCTATGATGAAGACGGCAACGAGATCGCCTCGTGTGTCGAGTACGAATCCAGCTGGTCCCTGGGTGCCAACTGCGGCATCAGCGATCTGGATGCCCTCGGCAAGATGATCCACCTGTGCAACGCCTACGGCCTGGATACGATCGAGGCCGGCGTTACCATCGGCGTCGCGATGGACTCGGGCCTGATCGAGTTCGGTGATGTAGATGGTGCCATCAATCTGCTGGAGGAAATGGGCAAAGGCACGCCGCTCGGACGCCTGATGGGCAGCGGAGCCGCCAATGTCGCCAAGGCCTTCGGCAACCCGCGCAGCCCGACGGTCAAAGGACAAGCCATGCCTGCCTACGAGCCACGCGCTGTGAAGGGCATTGGCGTGACGTACGCCACCTCACCTATGGGAGCCGACCACACTGCAGGTTACACGGTCGGGCCGGAGATCCTCAGCGTCGGCGGCACCTCCGACCCGCTTATGGCAGAAGAGGCCAAAGCGGATCTGAGCCGTGCCTTCCAGGTGAGCACAGCGGTGATAGACTCGAGCGGCCATTGTCTCTTCATCGCCTTCGCCATCCTCGACATCCCCAGTGGCTTTGAGGGTATGATCGACGAGATCAACGGCGTCCTGGGCACCCAGATGACGGCGGACGAGGCCCTGGAGATGGGCGCGGAGATCCTGCGCCGTGAGCGCGCGTTCAACGAAAAAGCCGGCTTCACCAAGGCGGATGACCGCCTGCCGGAGTTCATGCACACCGAGGCCCTACCCCCGCACAACGTCCGAGCCGAGCTCTCGGGCGAAGTACTGGACAAAGTCTTCGGCGAGTTGTAAGATCCGTAGACCCTATCGAGGCTGCTGGGCTTCACTCGCCCGGCAGCCTCGATGATGATGGCGAGAATCGTAAGGCATTCATGAAAATCACCGTCAAGCTATTCGCAATGCTGCAGCGGTACGCGCCCGAGGAGCTGGCCGGTCCCGATCCATCAGCGGGGCATCCGTTCGAGGTCGACCTTCCCGAACCTGGCACCATCGCCGATCTGCTGGCGCACCTCGGTATCCCCGACCGGGAGGTAAAGGTCACCTTCGTCGATGGACGCGCCCGCGCGCCCATGTTTCGCCTGGCGCCCGGGTCCGAGATCGGCATCTTCCCCCCCATCGGAGGCGGCTAATGGAAATCGACGTACACCTCTACGGCCCACTGGCACGCTACGGCGGCAGTGACAACAACATCGCCGCCCAAGCCCCGACCACCTTGCCCAACGCGAGCACGGTCACTGACCTGCTCCGGGCCCTGGCAATGCCGACCGAGGAACGTGGCATCACCTTCATTAACGGTAACCTCAGCGCCATGCCGGGCCTGCAGCCCGATCTCGACCACGTGCTGGCGGACGGCGACCGCGTCGCCTTCTTCCACCCCAAGAGCATGTGGCCCTTCCAGTACCGCCACGATGTCGCCGCCCTCGATGAGTTCAGGACAGCCTTGGCTGCCCGTGAGGACGCCGGTCTGCAGTCGAGGTACGATTCAGAGGAGCAGGGCTGACATCAGCCCCAGACAGCCTATCACCCTCCATTCTCCTTGACACCGCCCAACACCCGTGGCATAATGACCCTATAGATTCCATACAAAAGCGTTGATGGAGACGAGTAGGCGCAGGCACACGCCGAAGCGAGTCCGGGATGGTGAGAGCCGGATGGCGAAGGTCGCGCTGAAGATCCCTCCGGAGCTGCCCGCTGAACCTAGCTGCTGAGAAGCAGCTTGAACTAAGCCGGGCCGGGAGTTGCAGCCCGTTATCCAAAGCACAATGGTGTCGGCCATTGACTGAGTGGCCCTGCAGGACGCAGGGTAACCAGGGTG
>CBFCZM010000164.1:0-6273 GCA_965602565.1 uncultured Anaerolineae bacterium | reverse complement strand
CTGGTTCTGTCATTCGCTGATTCTCTGATTCTTCCATTCTGCATTCCCAGATCCACGTAAGGAGCCAGAACCATGCCCCACGCCAAGCTAGCAGCGCAGTTGTACACCATCCGTGATTACACGAGGACGATCGGGGACTTCCGGGCCAGCATGAAGAAAGTCGCCGCCATCGGCTACACCGCGGTGCAGGTCTCCGGCATCGGCCCAATCCCTCACGAGGAGGTCAAGGCCATCACCGATGAGTTCGGCCTGACCATCTGCATCACCCACGTCGGCTTTGACTACCTTCAGGATGACACCGAAGCGGCTATCGCCCAGCACAAGCTGTGGGATTGCCCCAACGTCGCCGTCGGCAGCATGCCCGCCCCCTACCGGGAGGGCGGCCTGGAGAGCTTCAAGCGGTTCGCCAAGGATGCCACTGAGGTCGGCAGGAAGCTGGCCGGTGCAGATCTGACCTTCAGCTATCACAACCACAGCTTCGAGTTCGTGCGCTTCGGCGATCGCACCGGCCTGGACGTCATCTACGAAGAAAGCGATCCCCGCTATCTGCAGGCCGAGATCGATACCTATTGGGTACAACACGGCGGCGGCGATTCCGTCGCCTGGATCAAGAAGATGGCCGGACGTATGCCGGTCATTCACTTCAAAGATATGGTCATGTACGAGGGGCAGCAGACGATGGCCGAGATCGGCGAGGGCAATCTGAACTGGCCCGGTATCATCGAGGCCTGCGAAGAGACCGGCGTCGAGTGGTACGCCATCGAGCAGGACCGCTGTCTCCGCAATCCCTTCGAGAGCCTCAGGATCAGCTATGACAATCTCCGCGCAATGGGGGTAGAATAGCGCCGCAACGTTCAGACGTCTGAGCGATTTGCGTGAGAAGGCCACTACGCTCATCGAGAATCGGACCGCCCCGTCAACGGACGGCCCGAACAGTCGGATCTTGAGCAGTGGCTGCGATATGCCGCCCGCCAGATCGGCGGAGAACATCTCAGCAGTCGTGGAAGCCGCGACAGCTTCCGGAATGCAGCTTACTGGGAGGCAATTGTGCCGGTGATAATAGGTGTCATTGCAGTTGTCGTCTCTGTCTTGCTCATCGCTTGGTTGCAGGATCAGAAGCAGTCCCGGCGAAACCGGCAGCTGCGCCAGCAAGCCGAGAGCCTCGGTCTCACATACTCCGAGAGCAGCGGTCCACGGCTGCTGGAACAGACCTACCGGTTCCTGCTCTTCGCCCAAGGTCGCACGGGGTCGGCTCGCAACGTGATGCGCGGCACCCGCCCGATGCCGGGGTCGGAGTCTCAGGGAGTCGACGTCGAGATCTTTGAGTATACCTTCTCCGCCCCCTTGGGCCGCTATACCGAGAGCTGGCGGCAGAGTGTCATCCGGCTGACGGATACGAGCCTCGAACTGCCCAGCTTCTCACTGACGCCCGAACCCGTCTTTGAGACCATGCTCACGAACGCACGCGACCCCGATCTCCGGGAACGCCTCGCCGGCACAGCCGGTATCTCATTCAGAGAGCATCCGGGTTTCACGGAGCGCATGCACCTTCAGGGCCCGGTACGCAAAGCAGTCCGAGCCTTATTCGGCGATGATCTGGTTGCCTTCTTCGAAGCCCACCCAGACCTGTGCTGTGAGAGCAGCGGACCCTATCTCATCTTCTACCGCTTCGACACACTAATCTCGCCGCAGAACACCGGCGGATTCTTGGACGAAGCATCGGACGTTTACAGCGTTATCAAGGAGACCGGACGAGACTTCGAGTGAGGGAGAAAGCGACAGAGCGGACAGAGTATCAGCGAATGTAAGAATGGAGACCGCACTTGGTTCCAGAGGCGCTCAGGCGTTCACCTGCATGGGCAGCACCACTCTTCCCCCGCCCCCATCGACTTCCCGCCTTCCCGCCCTATCGCTTTCCCGCTCATTTGCTAATTCTCTCATTCTTCCCTTCTTCCATTCATTCCCCCGGAGGTTCCCATGATTCACATCGGCGCAGTCAGTCTTGGTTGGAGCGGGCACACGCTGCCCGAGGTCTTTGCCCAGCTCTCAGAGATGGGCGGAACGTGCATCGAGATCAACGGCAACACCGAGCGGCATCACGGTCTATGCCTGAACGAAACGACAATTCCGCAGGTGAAAGCTTGGGTTAGCGAGGCGGGCTTGACCATCAACAGCCTCAGTGGCTACTGCGATTTCGCCCAGACCGATGCAGGAGCCCTTGACGCAGAGATCGAACGGTTGCTGATCACGTGCCGGGCAGCCGCAGTCATGGGCGTGCCGATCGTCCGCGCCTTCACCGGGGACGTCAAGCCGGGCATCAGCCTTGCCGCTGTGAGGGCCAACATCATTGCTGCGTTCCGCACCGCGTGCGCTGAGGCCGCACACCTTGGCGTGACCCTCGGCATCGAGAACCACGGTCGGCTGATCAACGATGGGCCCGCATTGGCTATGCTCGTTGACGAGGTCGGGGCCGACAACCTCGGATTCACCATCGACACAGGAAACTTCGCTTGGGCCGGCCACAATCCAGCGCAGGTGCGGGCTGACTTCGAAGCCGTTGCCGCCCGCGCCGTCAACGTCCACATCAAGGACGGCGTATGGACCGGCAGTGACTTCGCCTTCGTGGCGGCGGGTGAGGGAGATCTACCTCTGGTGTGGCTGATCGAGAGGCTCATTGCCGGCGGCTACAACAGAACCATCTGCAGTGAGTACGAGGGTGCGGGCGACTTCGCCGAGTGCACGGCCAAGAGCATCGCGTATCTGAAAACGGCGGTGGAGCAGGCACAGGGTCGGACCGCGCTGTCCGCGTCGGCGTGACCTCCGGCGTCACGACTCACCATTCGCGACACCATATGCGAGATCCAGCCTGAACAGGAACGCATCAGCAGAGGGGTCCTTACCCACCTGCCACCGTTCCATTGTATCGAGCCAATAGCCGCCCGTGCGAAGCCAGACGTGAGGCGAGCTCTCAGGTCTGGCAAACCGGTGCAGTTGGGCAGAAACATCGCCCGTCTGCAGGGACGTTGGCCAGACGCCCAGGCCATCCGCCGTGCTCAAGGCCTCGCCGCTGGATTCCACCAGATGCGCCATGATGGAGAAATTGCGCGTGATCGGCGTAGCCACTGCACGCCACCAGGTCTCGATGTCGACCACGTTGTCGCGTGGCACCACCGACACCCCAAGGAAATCCAGTGGGCCATCTGTCGAGCACGGACAGGTGAGCGCATTTGGATACACAGACGTACACGAGGCACACTCATTGGCGCCGGCTAGTTCGTTGGGTGAGATACCGGCGGGCACACTGTAGAACCAGTCCGTAGTATCCGGCGCCCAGTACGGAGACGTAGGGTCTCTGCCATTCAGCTGCACGTCGACCGGCTGCACGGCCCAGCCACCCGCCGGCGTATACTCATAGAGCGCAAAGGGCCGAGGGGCTCCGAGATCCAGGTACGAAAGGCGCACCGGAGCCAGCCACGACCGCAGTACGGGAGCCAGTGCCGAGGGAGGCTGTGGCAGCATCGAGGGGAACTCCCTGGGAGAGTCCTTCAGTAGACTCGCGCTGAGTGCGTAGATGCCTGCTGTCGCCCCACCGTCCGGCACAAGCCAGGACTGTGTGCAGTCGAAGCTCACATCACGCACAGCCAGCCCGACACCGGCCGCGATCCCCTCCGGCGACAGTGGTGACAGAGGGTCAGCACACTGTGCCACCCATTCTGCCGAGAACTCGGGCACGTCGTAGACCAGTAAGCTGTAGTCCACCCGCTCAATCGGCTCAATCTGACGGAACCACTCGTAGGCGTGGCTGTCGGCACAACCGACACCTTGAAGCTCCGACGCGCCGACGATATAGCGTCCCGGCACCGGGTTGAGCTTGGTGGACGGCGGCTCACGCTGGACATCGGGATGTTCGGCCAGATACTGCGCCAGTAAGTAGGTATCCTGTCCCCAATCCAGATTCGAATTGACCAAATAGCGGTATCCCTCAGAAGGCCCGCCAATCAACACACTGAAGAACGCAATCTCATTGGGATACATTCGCAACGTCGCTAGCGCGCACCAGACCCCAAAGCCGGCCATTGCCCAGCGCCAGACCAATGCCCGCCTGCGGCTCAATGCAGCCAGCCCGCCCGCAGCAGCAATATGCAGCAGCGGGTGGACGGGCAGTATGTGGCGGTAGCCGACATTCATGCCCTGAGCGATGGCCACAGCGAAGTAGACCGCCGGGACAAACGTGAGCGTGGCCAGCGCAAGGCGCGAGTGGGCCGTGCCCCACGGGCGAGCCGGCTTCCCAAGCGGCAGGCATAACAGCAGAACGGCCATACCGGTGAACCACAGCAGAAGCATCGGCAGCGGATTCTTGATCAAGAAGGAGAGCGGGAAGTACCACCACCAACCCCGCATCTGCCGCTCACCCAATGCAAAGAAGACAGACTCATATCCGGTCAGGTAGAAGGCGCTCCGCCAATACGCCGGCGCCGGCACAGAGAGCCCCGCCTCTCCCATGGGTTCCCAGTGGAGGCCATAGGCGGCCCAGAGAATGAGGAACGCCACGGCCACGGTGGCGATAGTCTGGGGGACGGTCGTCGACAATGACTCGATACGTCTGCGCCGCACCACGCCGCCGGCCAGCAGTAGCCCAGCACACGCCAGCCAGAGCGCCCCCGATGCTTTCGTCAACAACGTAGCGCCGGAAAGCACACCGCACGCCAGAGCCCACCGCCACCCGCCAACTCGCGTCCAGCGCCAGGCACAGTAGAGCGAAGCCACACCGAAGCACGCGATTCCCGCATCGGTGGTCGCCAAGCGACCGTGAGCCAACAACGTGGGATCCACCAAGAGCAGGCCAAGTGCAATCAAGCCCGCGGGCTGGCCAAAGGAGGCCCTGGCCCAGCGAAAGGCCACAGCAGCCATCAACACAGTAAGCCAGATAGTCGGTATCCGCCCTACGAAGAGGGCCCGGTCAGGAGACAACAGGGCGTCGTGGAAGCTACCGGCATAGATGTCGAAGGCGTCGGGCCAACCAGCCAGATCGGCCACCCCTACGTCGATCTCGCCAATGGTCACCAAAGCACCTTGCAGGGCCGGCATCAGCGGCGGGTAGCCGCGCTGGGCCAGCACGTCCAGGACACCCTTCTCGCCAGAGGCCAGCGCATAGCCGCCGGCGATATAGGCGAACTCGTCGGCGGTGGCAGAGATCCGCCCGGCGCCGCTGATCAGCAACGCGAACAACAGCAGCAGACCACAGATCGCCCCTGGCGGACAGCGCCGCGCCCCTGCCCCAAGTCGTCTGTTCACGATGCCTCCCTGGTGTACACTGATACTAGCACGGTTATCGAAAAGTGCACATGTCAGCACCGTGAGTATGTTTTGCTGTGAGCAGCATCCTTCTCCGCTAGCTCTCTGAAGCTTTGGTAGTACGATCACACTTGAGGTCGGTCTCGACCGCGGCGGTGCTGCGCTCACCGGCGTGTCACACGCCATCCAACTCACACGACGGAGGACAACTCATGAGTAGACAGAGCATACGTCTGGCTTTCGTCGGCAGCGGGGATTGGGCTCGGAGGCATCACTTTCCCTCTCTAGCCCATCTCACCCAACACAGCACGACGCAGGATCTTGGCATTGATCTCCATCTCCGGGGCATCTACAGTCTGGATCCGGAGATTGCCGCCGGTGTTGCGGCAGAGACGGGTTTTGAGCGGGTCTACCCCAGTCTGGACGCGCTGCTTGACGATGACGCCGTCGATGCCGTTGCTGTGGCGGTCACGCCGTCAGCCCTCGCATCCGTGCTCAAGCGCGTGCTCACGAAAGGCGCCCCGATCTTCAGCGAGAAACCGCCGGGTGTGACCGCGCAAGAAGCCAAGCACCTCAGCGATCTGGTCACAGTACCTAACGTCCTGGCATTCAACCGGCGATTCATCCCTCTCAACAACACCTTCAAGAGCCTTGTCGACGATCTGGAAGACATCTACTATGTCGAGGGAGCCTTCTACAGACACCAGCGTCTGGACGAAACGTTCATGATCGGGACGGGGATTCACTGGATCAACTTCATGGAGTACGTCTACGGCGAGATCCAGGACGTCAGTGTGGAACGATTCCCGAACCCGAGCAATAACACCGTCAACCGCGTGGCTCAGCTGACCTTCCCCAACAAGCTGCGTGGGCAGCTCAAGGTCTTCCAATGCACCGGCGCACAGGTTGAGCGGATCGAGGTGCACAGCGCGTCACGATCGATCACCCTACACGGTCCTCTCGGTAGACGGCCAGGTC
>CBFCZM010000163.1:0-6311 GCA_965602565.1 uncultured Anaerolineae bacterium | reverse complement strand
GTACAAATGATAACACTAGACTGCTCAATCATCTCACCAACAGCATCCGCCAACCGACACCCCGAGATCCGGCAGGGCCTCTATGAGCCTCAGACGCGACAATAGACTCAACATCCACGTGTGGAGTGTCATCTCCGCATCTGTCGCCCTGGCCATGTTGGTTCTCGTGAGAGTTGCCCTGGCCTCGCACGCCACGGAGAACACGACCGCAAACCCGGTGCCGGTTTTCTCCCACCCAGGCGGCGCCTACCAGCGCGACGTGCTCCTTGAGATCGTGCCACCCTGGCCCAGCGCGGACATCCGCTTCACCGCAGATGGCCGGATCCCCACCGAAGCGGACGGCACACTGTACACACACCCGATCCAACTGCGATCCGATACACCCGGGGTCACCGTGCTCCGTGCACGCACCGTGCTGCCGGACGGTGATCTGGGACCGGAGGTCAGCGCGTCATATGTGATGGGCCTCGATGCCACGCTGCCGGTAGTCTCCCTGATTATGGACCCCACTGATCTGTGGGACGCAGAATCCGGCATCTACGAGAATCCCCTCCCCCGGGGCGAAGTCTGGGAACGCCCCGTGAACGTCACCTACGTTGACCCGAACCGGACTCTGGGGTTCAGCACCGATGCCGGCATCCGTGTGCATGGCTATCAGAGCCGTGCCTATGCGAAGAAATCCCTGCGGCTCTACTTCCGCAGCGAGTACGGCGTGGCCAGGCTTGAGTATCCGCTGTTCCAGGGGAGCAGTGTGACCTCGTTCAACAGGCTGGTCCTGCACAATGGCGGGCAGGACTTCGCCTATCCGCCGCTTGCCAACTGGACCCTGATGCGAAACCAACTGGCAGCCGAACTTGCTTTCGATCTTGGGATAGTCGCCACCGAGAGCAGGCCGGCGCTGCTCTTCATCAATGGGGAACCATGGGGCATTTACCAGATCCGGGAGCGCCCCGATCAGGACTTTCTGCTGGACCATCACGGTCTGGCGTCCGGGGATTTCCTCGAATCCCCGGAATCGTCCCTGCGTGATGTGCTGGCAGGCGATAGAGAACACTGGGACGACCTGATGACCTATGTCGACACGCACGACCTTGCTACGACTGAGACCTATGCCTACGTCAAGAGTCAGGTGGACATCGACGACTTCATTGATTACCACGTCCTGCAGATCTACTCCGCGAACACCGACTGGCCGGCACACAACGTCCATCTCTTCAGGCCCAGGACAGCCGGCGGGCGTTGGCAGTGGATGGTGTGGGACAGCGACAACGGCTTCGGTGCCGATACCTACAGCCAGGTGGACTCGGATATGATCAGCCATCTGCTCGACTACAATCACCCCGAGACCGGGGGGCGCGATGTTTTGCTCTTCCGCAAGTTGCTGGCAAACGCCGATTTCCGCGCCGGACTCCTGTCACGCGCGGCGGACCTGCTCAATACGGTCCTGGCTCCTCAAGCGGTCATCGCCCATATCGACGAGTTGGCGACGGAACTCGCACCCGACATCGCATACGAGACCCATCGGTGGCCGAGCCAATCCATCTGGACGGACCATATCCAGCAGCTGCGGGATTTCGCGGCTGATCGGCCAGACTATGTGCGTCAGCATCTCGTCGAGCGTCTGGGACTTGACGGCACCCTCGATCTCACGATCAACGCGCCGGGCAGCGGCACCGGCACCGTGGTCGTCAATGGCAGCCCACTAAGCTCACTGCCCTGGCAGGGCATCGCGTTCCAGGGCGTGACCACGACGATCACAGCAGTACCGGGCGCCGGGCACACCTTCGCCGGATGGTCTGAGCCAGATCTCCCAGCAGAGCCCGTCATCACCCTGACCGATGGAGTTGCATGGTCAATCACACCGAACTTCACCAAGCTCGGTAGGGCTGCAGTTCGGGCCGGCGATGTCATCATCACCGGCGTGCACACCGACGACACCGGCGAGATCGAGGGGGACTGGTTTGAGTTACTGGTCACGCGCGGTGGCGGCATCGACCTGAGGGGTTGGCGCATCACTGACAACGACACCACGTCGGCCACAGACGAGGGCTCGCTGATCTTCGGGGACAATCCGACCCTGGCCGACGTGCGGGCCGGGACCTCACTGCGCATCATCGCTACGGAGACGCCGGCCAACGCACAGCGCTGGTCGGAGGACGACGTCGATCTCTGGGACCGGCAGGTGGTACTCTATGCCGGCAGCGACAATCTTGACAGCTCGCTCGACCCATGGTTCAACCTTGGGTCCCACGACAATCTGGTAGTCTTGGCGCCCGGACCGACATCGGCCTTCGACGACGATAAGGGCATCGCGTTCTGGGGACACGACACCCCGGTTACACCGGCATCGTTCGGCATCCTTGCTGACGGTGTGACCGACGGTAGATAGACACTCACGTAGAGGAGAAACGGGACTATGGAAGATCTGCTTGGCCTGACCGCACCGGCGCCCCTGTCGCTTGCGACGCTGACCTTGAACCTGCTCATCAGCATTATGCTGTCCGGATGTCTGGCCTGGGTCTATGCGCGATATGGGACATCCCTGTCCAACCGCGGCAGGTTCGCCCAGACGCTGCCGCTCCTGGCGATGACAACGGTCCTCGTGATCTCTGTCGTCAAGTCGTCGCTGGCGCTCTCGCTGGGTCTCGTCGGCGCCCTCTCAATCGTCCGCTTCCGAACTGCGATCAAGGAACCCGAGGAATTACTGTATCTCTTCATGTCGATGGCTATCGGTGTCGGCCTGGGCGCAGATCAGCGCAACCCAACCGTGGTGGCAGTGGTTATTGTGGTGACCTTCCTTCTCGTGCGCACCCTGGTACTGCCTCGCAAAGAGACCAGCAATCTCTATCTGAACGTTATGACCCCGCAGACGGCTCGGGCGGCGCAGCAGATTCGCGAGGTTCTGATAGAGCACGCATCAAGGGCTGACCTTCGTCGCATGGATAGCAGCTCGGCCAGTCTGCAAGCGACCTATCTGGTCAGTCTTTCCAGCGATCAAGCGCTATTCTCCCTCATGGATGCCCTTCGCGCTCAACTTCCGGACTGCGAAGTCAGCTTTGTGGAACAGGACAACAGCCTGGGAGCGTAGCGGATGAGACTGGGTGAGCAGGACCCCCGATCCGGCAAGGTCACCAGCACCCTCCTACGGGTGGGTCTGGGTCTCGCCATCTTTGCTGCCGGGCTAACAGCCGGCAGCGAAGGGTGGCTCCATGCCGCCGCGCAACAGATCAACGTCATCAAGGGTCGTCTCATCAACGGATCAAGCGCCGACAGTGTTCCGGTGATGACCGTGGATATGCCATTCGAGGCCTATCGCGTCCTGCTCGAACAACGGCAGCAGGCGCTGGATTCGGGGGTGTATCTGTCCTCGCAAGAGGGCTTCGTGCCGGCTGCGGTGCATCTTGGCGACACGGCAGTGGAAGTACAAATGCAGCTCAAGGAGGGCACCGCGCAGAATCTTGGGGCCAACGACAAGTGGGCTTTCGAACTACACATAGCTGAAGATACACCGCCGGGAGAGCTGGAGTTTGACCGCTTCTTCCTCCAGGATCCCGCGTCCAACGACTGGTTGTCACAATGGGCCTTTTCCGAGGCCATGCAGCAGGAAGGGCTGATGGTCGCGCGGTATCGATTCGTCCGCCTCGTCTTCAATGGTGACGACCGAGGCATCTACGCGCTTCAGGAAGGCTACAGCAGGTCGCTCACGGCTAGTCAGGGCAATCCGCCGGGGATCATCGTCGCATTTGACACCGCGCCGCTGTGGGAATCGGTGGCGCAGTTCGGGGGCAAGCCTGAAGCAGCCTTCGCCGATCCGGTGAGCAATCTCTCACTCCTGGACTTCCGCGCACTCGGGATCGAGACGCTGAATCTCACGATCAGTGTTGATGTGGGAGACCCCACGGCAGAGAGAGGAAGAGCGCTCGATCTCCTCTACTCGCTCCAGACCGGCCAACGGTCCGCATCCGAGGTGTTCGACGGACGCCAATACGGTCGGTTTCTGGCGCTGGCCGATCTCTGGGGTGCAACGCAAGCCACATCGCCCCTGCATCTCAGGTACTACTACAACGCCGTCGACGACTGCCTCGAACCCGTCATCGTCGACGCCCAGGCGTTGGGCTCAGATGACCGCCTGTCGTTGGCTGCGACCTTCGCTGATCCTCACATCCAAATGATCTACGTACAGGAAGCAGCCCGCATCAGTCAGCCAGGCTACCTGGAGCAAGTAGAGAGGCAGCTGATGGCACCGTGGCTGCGTCTCAAAGATGCCCTGCAACGCGATCTGCCCGACCTTGTGCCGCCCTGGGATGAGCTCGCAGAACGCCAGGCGATGCTGCGACAGTCCCTGAAACCCGGACAGCCCATCTTGGCCTATCAGCGTAGCTCCGCCGAGACGGATCGAGGGGCCCTGAGGATCGACGTTGCCAATGCCATCAACCTTCCGGTGGAGATCCTGGGTTTTGACCTTGCCGGGGCCACCTTCCTGGATGTAGATCAAGTGCAGGTTGTCTCCACGTCAACTGAGGTACTGGCAGGCTTTGGAGACGGCATCGTGCTCCGACCCGCTGCCCTCGCAGGTCTGGCCACACTGCGTTTCACGCAGTTCAGATTGCCCTTGGATAGAGTTCATGCCGTGGATAGCGAGGCCGATTTCAGTCAAGATCTGGACATCCGCGTTGCCGTCCGGCTCCTCGGCGCGGAGGACGTTCACCTACTCCCCGCCAGCCTGGAGCTCACAACGTCGCCGGAGGAAATCCAGCCATGATGGGTCAGAGTTCTCGGGGACACTCTGCGGAGCTGCGCTATGAGTTGAAGCTCCTTTGCCCGGCGCATTTGGCGGCGCAGGCGCGCATGTGGATACGTCGGCACCCGGCAGGTCTCAGAGTAGCCTATCCACCGCGACACGTCAACAACATCTACCTGGACACCCTGGACCTCAGCAGGCTAGCCGCCAACCTGGATGGGCTCGCGGTTCGCAGCAAACTGCGCTTGCGCTGGTATGGCGACGCACTCACCGTATTCCACCCGCATCTGGAACAGAAGCACAAGGACAACCTTCTGGGCTGCAAAGTACGAACCCCCCTATCGTGCAGCCTGGATCTTGGGGAGCCATGGGGCACGATCCTGGCGAACGTGCTTGCGTGCCTTGAGCCATCTTGGCGCCCGCTCTTCCAGTCCACAATCCGACCTACGCTGCTGAACCGGTACCTGCGCGAGTACTACGTCACACAAGATGACTCGGTGCGAGTGACGCTGGACACGGAGCAAACCGCCTACGATCAGCGCTTCTGTGCACGCCCCAACACCCGGTGCAGGCTACCCATCCGGGATGTCGTCGTGATTGAGATCAAAGCGGACAAGAGCCATGCTGAACGCGCCCAGGAGATCGCCAATGGTTTCCCGATCTCGCGCACCCGCAACTCCAAGTACGCAAAGGGTATGCTGGCCGCACTCTACAGCCAGTAGCTGTCGCCCGGCTCTGCGGCAACCAATACGTCACATCAGCAGGCCGCCGCGCAGCGCTCCACTCTCCAGTCAGCAGGCAATCGCTGCGTCGCAGCAATATCACCTCAACGCACGCTTCACCCAATCCCCACCGCCCCTTCACCAATCTTTCACACACCGCGCCTACACTATGAGCAGTTAGGTAAAACAACAATCACACATGAGGAACAACATATCGCCGCACTGGAACGCATCTTCAGCCGCTACGACGTGACGCTACCGCTGATGCCGACCTTCGATATCCCATCGTTCGGCTCTCCGGAAGAAGCAGCCGCAGCAGCACTCCAGGCCGAGATAGACAATGCGGCGCTCTACGACGGATTGCTGGGCGGAATCGACAATCCGGATGTGGTGCAAGTAGCCGGCAACCTTCGCGACGCGTCCCTGTATAACCACCTTCCCGCCATCGAAGCAGCCGCTAACGGCAGCTACGTCGCCGGCGAAGGAGAAGCAACGATGGTGCAGAGCGGTTGCTCGACCGGCGTGATGGCTGCGGGTCGGAACGCAGGCTTCGGCTCTGAAGCCCCAGTGGATGCTCTGGGACAGGGCATGCGTGGCCAGGCTGCGCAGGCCGGCACACTGAATGCCGACTGCCCCGCCTACCAACAGGGCGCCTTCCACAGTCGCTAGACAGATTGACTCACCAAACACACAGGGCCGAGACTCTACGTCTTGACCCTGTGTTTTCCGATGCTGCTCGCCGACCAGCTGACCGCCGACAGCTATTCCGCCGCCTCCGCCAACTGCCGGCCCAGCTCCCGGCACTGATCGAGAACCAGCGCCGAAGGGGCGCGGAGCGACTCCACAGT
>CBFCZM010000162.1:0-6346 GCA_965602565.1 uncultured Anaerolineae bacterium | reverse complement strand
GTCTTGCCGTGGTTCTCAAGTTCCTCTGTAATGGCATCCACAGCGCCTGTCGGGATCCCGCCCTCCTCCATCATCCGCCTGGACCCGACCAGTACGCGTGTGCCGTCAAGCCGGGCGACGACGCCCTTCCCCCGTACAGCCTTGAAGCCGACCGGTTCGCTGAGGGCCAGCCCTTCAGCCACGCCCCGGGCCACAATGGCCCGACCCAGCGGGTGTTCGGATCCGCGCTCGACGCCGGCTGCCATCGCCAGGAGTTCTTGCTCCGTGAGCACGGCATCCGGTAGCACTTGTATGTCAGTGACGTCGGGTTTCCCTTTGGTGATGGTGCCGGTTTTGTCGAAAACCACCAGACTGACGTTCCTGAGCGTCTGGATGGCTTCACCATTGCGGATGAGGATGCCGTGTTCGGCACCCATACCGCTGCCCACCATCAGCGCCGTGGGGGTGGCCAGTCCTAGCGCGCAGGGGCAGGCAATGACGAACACCGCGACCATCGATACGATCGCCAACGTCCAGGTGCCCAGACTGGGGTTGACCCAGGGCAGGAAGGACCCCAAGGCGGTCAGCGCCTGGGTTGCCTCCGGGAAGAGGAGACGTGACGCGAAGGTGAGCACTGCGATAGCGATAATGATCGGTACGAAGACCGCCGTCACGCTATCGGCGAAAGCCTGGATGGGTACTTTGGTGCCTTGAGCCTGTTCGACCAGCTTGACCACCTGTGCGAGGAAGGTGTCCTTGCCGATGCGGGTCGCCCGAATCTTGAGCAGGCCTTCCTGGTTGACGGTCACCCCGATGACCCCATCGCCACTGCGCTTGGTCACGGGCATGGACTCGCCCGTAGCCATCGACTCGTCGACGGCACTCTCGCCGAAGACGATTGTGCCATCTGTCGGGATCTTCTCGCCCGGGCGGACGATCATCACGTCGCCCACCTGCACGGCGTCAATCGGGATCTCCGTCTCAACGCCGTCCCGCTCCACGTGCGCCGTCTTGGCGCCCAGCTCCAATAGCTTGCGGATGGCCTGGGAGGCCCGCCCTTTGGCGCTCTCCTCAATGTAACGCCCGGTGAGATGGAACGCCATGATCATGGCCGAGACCCCGGCATAGTTGGCGACAGGGGCGAAGAAGGACGCCGGACCGGTCAGGAGCGATGCGCCGGTGCCGAGGGCGATCAAGGTATCCATGTTGGCGTACCCATGGAGCGCGGCGCGCACACCGCTGCTGTAGGTCTTGCGACCGATCCAGAAGAGCACGGGGAGCGCGAGCACGATCATACCGAGATTGAAGACGGTGCCGTTGGGCCAGGCAATCCCAAAGAACATCTCCGGGATCATCCAGACCAGGATCAGACCTGTGAAGACCCAGGCGATCAACATCCGCCGCCGGGCCTCTGCCATCTTGTGCTCGGCTTCATCATCAAGATTACGCGCGGCCTCGGCTGTACCGGCGGCAAGGTCGGTGCGCGCGATGACTTCGTAGCCGGCCCTCGAGACAGCCGCCTCGAACTCGGCCAACCCTACCGTCCCCGGTACGAAGGCAATCGTGGCCTTTTCCGTTGCTAGATTGACGTTGGCTTCGACGACCCCCGGCACCCTGCTAAGGGCTTTCTGCACGTGGCTAACGCACACCGCACACGTCATGCCGCCGATAGCCAGGTCCATGGTCTCGGTCCTCACCTCATATCCCGTTTCCCGCACCGCTGTCACCAGATCTCCGGTGGGCACGTTGGGATCGAGCCATAGAGAGGCCCGCTCAGTGGCGAGATTGACTGTGACATCCTGAACACCGTCCACGCGACTGAGCGCCTTGTGGACATGGTTGACGCACGAAGCGCACGTCATTCCCTGTACCGGGAGATCCAGCCGGTCACGATCTGACGTGATGATCTTGCTCTCAGTCATAGGCACTTCCTTGGCTCACCGCTCTTCAGTATACTGATTCCCATCATCTCCGTCCGCACTACATGAGTTGATTATATGATTATATTCTAAATTGCCCACCTCGGGCGCGGCAAGGGCCATATGGTGGGTTGGGTGCGTCGCTATCCGACCTGAAGACACGTGAACCTGGTACTGATTGCACTTTCTTGCCCACAACCTATAATGAAGGCAGGTTCCGTATAGGCATCCTCCCCCAATCTCCAATCTCCAACCTCCAACTTGTCATTCGCAACTTACACTTTGCCGTGCGCAGTCTGCAGGCGCCAAGCTATGAAAGGTATCGCGCATTTCCTGACTGGTGTCGCTCTGGCCACCTGCTTTCCCGAGGTGGTCGCGTCAGCGCGCGTGGGATCCCTGCTTCCGGTCCTGGGTGGGGTGGGTGGGCTCCTGCCCGATTTGCTGGATTTCCGCTTTGTCACGTACTGGACACGGTACGATGCAGAGATCGACCCAGGAACCGAGAACGGCAGGGCGGCAGCCGAGGAGATTGCCGCGCGGTTTGTCCAAGCGATGGACGATGCGTATGAGAGCCGGGAGCTTCGCCGCGTGATCTTGCACACGGTGCGGCTGGGAGCCGATCTGTGGCGCCGCTATACGCTCCGCATCGATCCGGACCAAAGCACGGTTTCCGTCCGCTTCGGGCCGGTGGTTGATACGGGCCAGCGGCGCGTGCCGGGTTCCGAGCCTCCGGACGCTGCGTGGGCTGTGCGCAAGTTCGCGTTCCCGGTCGTGCACGCCTATCGTCGCATCTACCACATCGATATCTTCACCGGGCCCAGCTTCAAGTTCGGGCGGGAGGGTGATCGGCTGGCGATCAGCTTCCTCGATTGGCACCATCACTGGACGCATAGCTTGCCGTTGGCCTTGGCCGTTGGGCTCTGTGCTGGTCTGCTCTGTGGAGTGATTTGGGGGCAACCGGCTGCGTGGCTCTGTGGCGGCGTCACTGCTCTGGGGTTTGCTGCGCACGTCCTTGAGGACCAGCTTGGCCACATGGGCTGTAATCTGTTCTGGCCGGTGACGCTGGCGCGCACGCCTGGCCTGGGGTGGTTGCACGCTGCAGATGCGTGGCCGAACTTCCTCACGGTCTGGACCGCGCTTGCCGTGATCCTGCTGAATCTGGACAGGTTGGGTGGCCCGGGGCTGCTGCCGGTGGGCCCCTATCTCGCGCTGGTGGTGGCTGGGCCCTGGGTGGTGGCCGTGGCTGTGCGCCTGTGGCGCCGTGGGCGCTCTCACGGCACGGTGGGGCCACCCGCGGATGTGGCCGGCGGCACGCGAGCGGCCGCGGAGAGCGAACGGCTTGCTGAAGCGCTGGATCGGGAGGCCGCCTGACAGCGCGCGAAGGCAGGTGCCGCGCAATGCGGCACAGCGTGGTATAATCCCCGCTGTGAATGGGCGACGCCATTGGGCCATGTGGTTGAGGCTAGCAAGTGCTGCGGGATTGCTGCTGCTCAGCGTGTCTGCGTGCGCTTCCGTGCTTACGCCTGTGCCACCCACCCCTACGATGACGCGGGTGAGTTCTGCCTATGTCGGCCTGGCCACGCCTACGGTGGCCCCTGAGATCTACCTCACGCCCATCCCCCCGACGCCCACGTTTACGCCGGCTCCGACATCGACGCCGGTCATTCACTTTGTGGAGAGCGGAGACACGCTGTTTGGGGTGGCCCTGGACTACGGCGTCACGGTGGATGGCCTGGTACGCTACAATGGACTCGATGAGAATGACTTCCTGAGCATTGGTCAGGGGTTGATCATACCGCTGGAAGAGGAGGAGACTGCTGAGGATGGCGGTGTCATGCATGTGCCGGTTGGCAACGCCATTCTGCCAACGCCAACCCCTTTGCCGCTCGCGGCGGCGGGTGTAGCCCTGTATGAAACACCTGTGGGGGGGATGTGGTGTATGGGAGAGGTGCTCAATACCACCGGCGGCCCTATCACAAATCTGCAGGTTGAGGTTACCCTGACCGCGCATGATGGGACGCCGTTGGTGTCGACACGGGTATTGGCGGCGGCTGACTACTTGCTGCCGGAGGCGCGAGCCCCTTTCTCGGTGCTCTTCCGGAATCCGCCGAATGGTGTGGCGGATGTCACCGTCGAATTGGTGCGTGGGGAGATGTTGAGTCCCATCACGGAGAGCTTCGTGCCCCTGCAGGTGGTGGCCGTGGAAGGCAGCATCTCCGGCCCGCAGTACCGGGTACGTGGTACACTGCTGAACGACGGTGTTCAGACCGTGACACGCGTATCGGTTGTGGCGACCATCTATAGCAGAGATGGGAATGTTGTCGGGTACCGACAGTTGGCGATGGGGGACGCGGTGCAGATGGTCAGTGGGGGCCAGCAGACCTTCGATATGCTGCTGACGCCGCAGGAGGTCGCGACCCCAGCTGATTTCAGCGTGATTGCATGGGGAGCAAGGGGCTAGGGTTAAGGCAATCCATCCTCGCCATTGGTCTTGACATGCCTGGCAAACAGGGTATAATGCTCTGTCGCTGTTCTGGCTCGCGGTCGGGTCCACTGAGTGGACCAACGGGAGCGTGAATGGCGGGCTGAGTGCCCAGGATGGGGAAATCAGCGGTGACTGAATCATAGACGTCCCTAGATCGCCTGCTCGGTACAGATCGTAACGCTGGATCGGGGCAGGCGTTTGTGATGTTGAGTCTGTTGTGGTCTATGGGGCCTGCAATCTGGGTCCAGATAACGCTCTGAGGGGTTCTGGGGAAGTCTCCCAGGAGGGAAGGGTAGAGAATGGCAGTAGCAGACCTTGGTGTGAAATCGTATGCTCGAATTGCTAGCGCCTTGCCGCTACCGGGACTTGTGGAAGTGCAGTTGCGGTCCTATGAGTGGCTTCACAAGGAGGGCGTGTCCCAGCTGTTCAACGAGATCTCGCCGATTGACAGCTTCAATGGACTCCTGAGTCTCTATTTGCCCGGGACGAAGGCCGAAGAGGCAGGGTTTGAGCTGGGGTACCGCTTCGGCGAGCCGAAGCACGATCAGCAGGAGTGTCTGGACCGCGATCTTACGTTTGCCGTTCCGCTCTACGTTGAGGTGGCGCTGGTAAACCGCGAGACCAGCGAGATTGTCCAGCAGGAGATCTTCCTGGGCGATCTGCCTCTGATGACCGAGCACGCGACGTTCATCATCAATGGCACCGAGCGCGTTGTCGTCAGCCAGCTGATTCGCTCCCCTGGCGTCTATTTCGGCCTGGATGAGGATGTTGGCCGGCGTATGGCCAGTGCGAAGTTGATCCCGGATCGCGGTGCTTGGATGGAGTTCGAGACCCGCAAGTCTGGTTATCTGACGCTCCGTTTCAACCGCAAGCGCACTGTTCCTGTGACGATTTTCTTGCGTGCTCTGGCCGCGGTTGAGGATCCGCTGAACAGCGGTGTGTTGTCTGAGGGGACGGATGAGGAGCTAATCGCCTTGTTCTCCGAGGCGGACAACGATCCCGATCATCCTTGGCTGGCCGATACGATCCGTCAGGAGCCTGCTTGGGATCTGAAGAAGCGCACGATTGCCGAGGAAGCACTGGTGGAGTTCTATCGCCGGATGCGTCCGGGTGATCCTCCGACGCTCGATAATGCTCACGAATACCTGCTTTCACAGCTCTTTGATCCGCAGCGCTACAACCTCCAGGAGGTAGGGCGGTACAAGCTCAACCAGCGCATGGCGATCAATGTGCCTATGTCTATTCGCACCATCACGAAGGATGACTTCGTGGCCATGGTACGCAGAATCATCCACATCAACAACGGCGTCGCCGGTCCTGATGATATGGACCATCTGGGCAACCGTCGTGTCAAGACTGTGGGCGAGTTGGTGCAGGCCAAGATCCGCATTGGGTTGGTTCGTATGGAGCGCGTGGTCCGCGAGCGGATGAGCATCCGCCTTGAGTCGCCGACGCCGGTCAGTCTGATCAACATCCGCCCCGTCGTGGCATCGATCCGCGAGTTCTTCGGTTCCAGCCAGTTGTCGCAGTTCATGGAGCAGACCAACCCGCTGTCGAGCCTTACGCACAAGCGCACGCTCTCGGCCTTGGGGCCGGGCGGTCTGCGCCGTGAGCGTGCCGGCTTTGACGTTCGCGACGTCCACCACAGTCACTACGGCCGCATCTGCCCGATTGAGACCCCTGAGGGTCCGAACATTGGTTTGATCGGCCGACTCAGCAGCTATGGGCGTGTGAACGCACTGGGCTTCATTGAGACGCCGTACCGGCGTGTGATTCGCACAGTGCAGAACGACGTCGAGCAGCTCGCCGGCGAGATACTGCGCGAAGATCTCGAAGACCCGAGCACCGGTGAGGTGGTTTTTGAGGAAGGCACCGAGATCACGCCAGAGGTGGCCGAGGCCATTGCCGCGCTGCCCCTCAAGGATCCTGTGCTCATTGTTCCACGCGTGAGCCAGGAGATCAT
>CBFCZM010000161.1:0-6359 GCA_965602565.1 uncultured Anaerolineae bacterium | reverse complement strand
GCCGGTCAGCGACAAGGCCCGCACGTTCATAGAGCATCCGGCACGGCGGTAGAGCACTGTCCGGGGCACCTCGCGATGCTAGCCGCCGTGCAGTCTCTGCCCGAGCCGCTGAATCAGCCGCTCGGCTAGCTCGCTTTCGGCTGTGTCCGCGGGCAGGCCCACGGAAGTCTCCTCACCCAGGTCCGGCTCCATCATCCGCACGCGAGCCGCTTCCCATTTGATGGCGATCAGCATCAGATGATGCTGCCACCACCTGCCGACGTCGCCATCCCACCGCGCGGCAGTGGTGCTCTCCTCGTTCTCGCTGAACTCCCGCGCATTGCGTATCGCGCGGGCGAGACGGAACACGGTGGGGCGCCCCAGTGTCAGTGGGATCTTGTATACCGGGGTGACCTCGACGGCAGACCCGTTGAGCGCATTCAGGACGGGGACGACCACGAATGTGAGTCCGCTAGCGTAGATATGGACTTCTGGCGTTGGTTTGTTCATAGGCCCTTCATTATAGCATAGCGGTCTAGTCAGGGGAACGGATTCCTGAAACACCTGGATCTTCTGGGTGCATTTCAGGTTCGGGACCTTCACAGAGGGATACTGCACGCCTCGAAGTGAGAAACAGGCGATTTGATAGCCTGGTGATGGGCGCAGTGAGAGTCGGGGCTGCATCGCCGATTTCCTGAGTAGAGGACGCAGTGCCAAGGTGTTTGGCTCCTTGCCGATGACTGTGGATCGGAGTATAATCTGTGCGACAAGTAAACAGTCAGTCTGTGCTCCGACCCACTATGCCTAAAGGCCGCTACGGGCTATGGCAATTGGGCGATAGGGTATCGTTGGAAACGGCGATGCCTCCCGGATTGGAAAGGAGATGCATCACACGGGCCGACGAGGTCTCTGTCTCGTTGGGTGTGTGATTGTGAAAGATGGCGTCTCCTTCCGAGACGCCTTTTCGTTTGCCAACAAACCCATTTGGCTATACGAGGAACATCGCCAAGCAGGATACCTACGATGACCACAGATCGCTACTGTCGGCCGATTGACTACCTAAGGGTTTCAGTGACGGATCGCTGCAATCTCCGGTGCATTTACTGCATGCCGAAGGAGGGCGTGCAGTCGTGCAGCCACGATGAGATCCTGCGTTACGAGGAGATCGTCGCTGTGGTGCGTGCAGCTGCGGAGCTGGGTATCGTCAAGATCCGGCTCACGGGGGGGGAACCGTTAACCCGGATCGGCATTGTGGATTTGGTGCGCGAGCTGGCAGCCATCCCCGGCATTGAGGACTTGACCATGACGACGAATGGCACGCTGCTGGCCCGCTATGCCGCGGATCTGGCCGAGGCCGGACTCAGGCGTGTCAACATCAGCCTTGACACGCTGCAACCGGAGCGTTTTCACGCCATCACGCGACGCGGCGACTTGCGCGACGCCTTAGCGGGTATCGACGCGGCCGAGTCTGCCGGCTTGACGCCGGTCAAGATCAATGCCGTGGTGATGCGAGGGGTCAACGACGATGAGGTCGTGGCGTTGGCAAGCAAGACAATCACCGACGGATGGAACCTGCGCTTCATCGAGTGGATGCCTGTTGGCGACGATTCCCTGGTGCACGCCGACTGGCGAGAGCGCGTTGTGACGGCGGGCGAGATCCGGGCGCGCGTGGAAATGGAGCTGGGTGCGCTTGTGCCGGCGCATGGTCTCGTCGGGGCCGGACCGGCGCGAACCTTCCGCCTGGCAGACTCCGGCACAACAGCAGGCACGCTAGGCTTCATCTCGGCCATCAGTGAACACTTCTGCGATTCCTGTAACCGCCTCCGCCTGACGGCGAACGGCAAGCTGCGTCCCTGCTTGCTCTCCGACTATGAGATCGACGTACGTGACGCGCTGCGCAGTGGTGCTGAGATTGGGGAATTGCAGAATCTGATCCGGCAGGCAATCCAGGCCAAACCGCAGGGGCATAGGCTAGCGAGTGGCCAGCGTGCTGAGGCTCGGGCGATGGCACAGATAGGCGGGTGATCGATGGAATTGTCGCATATTGATGAAGCCGGACACGTCCAGATGGTTGATGTAGGAGGAAAGCCGGACACCGAACGGCTGGCGATTGCGCGAGGGACCGTCGCCATGCGGCCCGAGACCCTGCATCTGATCGCCACGGATGGTCTGCCGAAGGGTGATGTGCTGACAACGGCGAAGTTGGCGGGCATCATGGCAGCCAAGCGAACCGCTGACCTGATCCCCTTATGCCACCCCCTGGCACTGAGCAAGATCGATGTGGACTTCGAGATTGACTTGGAAGCCTTGGCGGCCGAGGAAGCGTCGTGCATTGTGATCACGGCGATTGTGCGCACCCGTGGCAGGACGGGGGCCGAGATGGAGGCGCTGACCGCCGTCAGCGTAGCGGCCCTGACGATCTACGATATGGCCAAAGCGGTAGAGAAGACGATGCGCATCACGGATATCCATCTGGTGCACAAGGAAGGTGGCAAGAGCGGGGTCTATAGTGTGGAGGACTAGATGCGAATCACAGTGAAGTTCTTTGCGGCATCGCGAGAGATTGTGGGACCACGTGAGTTGGCAATGGATGTAGGTGCCGGTGCGACCGTTGCGGAACTGCGCGATCTCCTGTTTGAGACACACCCGCGCCTGATCGATCTCCGCCTGCGCTTTGCAGTGAATGCCGTCTATGCTGCTCAGGAAGTGGAACTGCACGATGGGGATGAAGTAGCTTGTATCCCCCCGGTTGGAGGAGGGTAGGCTGATGGGCAAAGGACGATACGAGATCACGCATGACCCGCTCATCGTCGACACCATCATCGCACAGCTTGCCGATCCCGCGAATGGAGCGGTGGTGACCTTTGTCGGCGTCGTGCGCGGCGAAACCGGTGGGCGCCAAGTCCTCTACCTGGAGTATGAGGCCTACGCGCAGATGGCGGAACAGGTACTGGAACACATCGCGGATGAGGTGCGCACTCGCTGGCCTGAGATCCGCGATGTCGCCATCGTGCATAGGGTAGGCCGGCTGGAGATCGGGGAAACCGCAGTGGTGATCGCCCTGTCGGCAGCGCATCGCGCCCAGTTGTTCGACGCACTGCACACCACGATCGATCGTGTAAAGGAAATCGCGCCTATCTGGAAGAAGGAAGTGTGGACCGATGGGGCTGAATGGAGAAGTGAACAATGAGACATGGTGACAAGCTGTACCCGATATTGAGTGTTGAGGATGCCTTGGAGAAGATCCTGAGTGTCTTCCATCCTCTGGCGGAGGAGCGTGTGCCGGTCTTGAAGGCCTTGGGATGCGTACTTGCGGCGGATGTCTATGCTGCGGGAGACATTCCCCCGCACGCGAACTCTGCAATGGATGGCTATGCGGTCATCGCGGCGGATACAGCCGGTGCAAGCCCTGAGTCTGCGAAGACGCTGACGGTGATTGAGAACCTGGCGGCGGGCTACATGGCTGAGCGCACCGTAACGCGGGGGGCCGCCATCCGCATCATGACCGGGGCTCCGATGCCCGATGGAGCGGATGCTGTGATTCCTTTTGAGGACACCGAACAGACGGGGGATCAGGTTGAGCTCTTCGCGGAAATGGCGGTGAGCAAGAACGTGAGGTTTGCCGGCGAGGATGTCAAAGCCGGGACTCAGGTCCTGGCTGCCGGAACGCGGTTGCGCCCCCAGGAGATCGGCATGCTGGCGGCATTGGGGCACGCTGAAGTGCAGGTCATACGCCGGCCACGGGTAGCGATCCTGGCAACCGGGGATGAGCTCGTCGACATCGATGCCCCCCTGACACCCGGCAAGATACGCAACGCCAATGGCTACTCCAACGCGGCGCAGGTGACAAAGTGCGGCGGTGTTCCCTTGATGTTGGGGATCGCGAAGGACAAGGTGGATGACCTTACTGCACGCATTCGGTCGGGCATTGCGCAGGGGGCCGATCTTCTGCTGACCTCCGGTGGCGTCTCGGTGGGCGACTTCGACGTTGTGAAGCAGGTATTGACGGCTGAGGGCGCGATGACCTTCTGGCGAGTACGGATGAAGCCCGGGAAGCCCTTGGCTTTCGGTCAGCTGACGGCAGAGATCGATGGCAAGCTACGCACGGTGCCGGTATTGGGGATGCCGGGCAATCCGGTTTCGGCGATGGTCTCGTTTGAGCTATTCGTTCGTCCCGCGATTCTGAGGATGCGCGGGCTGAAGGACCTGGACCGGCAACTGTGCGATGCCATACTGGATGATCCCGTCAGTCGGAAGGACGATCGCCGTCACTTCTTGCGGGTGTGGATCGAGGCGCGTGGGAGCGTTCTGCACGCGTCCCTGACCGGTGAACAAGGATCAGGGATCCTGAACTCGATGGTGCAGGCTAACGGCTTCGCGATCATCCCCGAGGAGTGGTCCTCAGCGCCCGCCGGCGCACACGTGAAGGTGATGTTCTTCGATTGACGGGACACGGTGTCCGGTCACAAGATTCCTCACTGTCACACTTTGCATTGTGGGTGAATGTCCCATCCGTTCGGAATGACGGCAGAAACAGCGGCTCGGTCAGGTGACCGAACCGCTGTATGTGATTTGCCGTTTGTGATTCGGCTATTCGCTGATTCCTCTAGCTGCCCAGCTTCCCTAGCTGGCAAGTGCAGCGTGCGCCGCCTTGAGCTGCTCGCGGATCTGGAGGTGCTGCGGGCACTGGGGCTCGCATAGACCACACTCAACGCAGGCATCGGCCTGCTTGCCGCCGGTCCACCTCTGGTTCGGGAACTTGGCGTAGTTCTCCCTCGCGACGCTCCACAGCCCGTAGACCTTGCCCAGGTTGTACATCTCGAAGATGTAGGGGATGTTGACGTCCTCGGGGCAGGGCTGGCAGTACTTGCAGCCCGTGCAGTAGAGCTTTTCCATCTCGACGAGACGCTTGACATGCGTCTCGATCCTGGCCTTGTCATCATCCGTCAGACTGATCTCGTCAGCAGCGATGGCGGTATTCTCCTCGACCATCTGCATCGTGCCCATACCCGACAGCGCCAGGGTCACGTTGGGATTCGAGATGACAAAGCGAAGTGCCAATTCCGGCACGCGCTCGATGCCCGGAACAAGCCCGGTGAGCACGTCGGAGGGGCCTGCCAGCCGGCCGCCGGCGACGGGGCCCATCACGACGACGCCGACGTTGTTCTGCTTGGCGTAGGCGATACCTTCTTCGAGGTCGCGGTAGAGCAGATTGTACTGCAACGTGATGGATTCCACGTAGCCCGTATCGACCAGTCTCATCAAGGCCGCGTTGTCGTCGTGGAACGACGTGCAGATGTGCTTGATCAGCCCCTGATCCTTGGCCTTGAGCATCCACTTGCTGACACGCGGCTCGACGTCCTCCTCGTAGCGCTTCCAGTTGATGCCATGGTGGTTGTAGACATCGATGTAGTCGACATCCAACCGCTCGAGGCTGTTCTCCAGGTGCTCCCACCACTGCTTCTCGTCGTCGCCGTAGTAGTGGTTCTTGGTGGAGAGGATGATCCTATCGCGCCATCCCTTGAGCGCCGCGCCGACGGTCCGCTGGCTGTCCTGATTGCAGTACCCTACAGCGGTGTCGATGTAGTTCAAGCCGGCCTCAAAGGCACGGTGGATCATAGGAATAGCCAGGTCGCGGTCGACAACCTCTGTGCCATCCACCTCAGTCATCGGCAGGCGCATCGCGCCAAAGCCTAGCTGCGAAACTTTCAGTCCGGTCCGGCCTAGTGTACGGTAGATCATAGGTTTCCTTGCTCCATAACAGTAATTGGGTGAGTTTCCAACGGTTCAGCTGAGACCTTCGCGATTCTAGCACTTTTGATCTACCGCACAAGTGGGAAAGCCAGGCGGGTGTGCTGACGGCACGCTTGGACGACGCATGCAGACCTTCCTACATCCCAATCACCTTGGGGGTCTAGCCCCTGGCATCGCACCGGCGCCGTTTGTCCAATGGACCAGTTGCGCCGGAGAATTGGCGTGCTGTGCTCAAGGCACGGCGGCGAAGGCGGACAGCGGAGCGAACGCCACACCCACCATGCTCGGCCCAGTGTGCGCGCCCAAGACCAGGGACATAGGCCCGATAGGTTGCCAGCTGCAGTCAAAAATCCGGCCGATCTTGGCACGGAGCATGGCCGCCGACTCCGGATTGTAGGAGTAAAGCACCTGCACGCGCAGCTTGCTGCCCTCCGCATACTGCTTCTTCATCAAGCTCACGAGTTTGTTCAGCGCGCCATTGAACGCGCGAGCCTGGCCCAACTGGACGTACGTTCCGTTCACCTTCTCCACGCCAATCAACGGCTTGATATTCAGCATCGACGCAATCAGTCCCTTCATGTGACTGATCCGCCCCCCGTGGATAAGGTACTTGAGGTCCTTCAGTG
>CBFCZM010000160.1:0-6371 GCA_965602565.1 uncultured Anaerolineae bacterium | reverse complement strand
CGCATCGCTCTCGCCCGCGCGATCCTCAAGAATGCGCCTGTCTTGCTGCTCGACGAACCGACCTCAGCACTGGATACCCAGTCGGAGACCTTAGTCCAGGAGGCGCTGGAGCGCTTCATGGAGGGGCGGACTGCGATGATTGTGGCACACCGGCTGTCTACCATCCAACACGCGGATCGTGTGTTGGTCCTTGGCTCAGCACAGGAGCATGCGCGCGCAGCGGGCGCGCCCGCCGAGGCCGCACCCGCCGAAGCCGTGCCCGCAACCCTCTGTGAGGACGGGACACACGCAGAACTGATGGCCCAGGATACTCTCTATCGGCGCCTCTATCTCAGGCAACTTGCTGGGGAACCGGCAATCCAAGGAGCGCAGCAATGACCCAGAGTAAGCTTCGACCACGACGCGACCGCAACCTGCAGAGACAACGGTTGCCGCTGCACGATCGGGCGCGCACGCGCGTGCTCGTACGCGTGATGCGCCTGATGGGCAGGCGATTCTGGCCCTACGCAGCCGCCTTGGTCATCTTCGCCGCGACCATCGCCATCTGCTTCAATATCATACTGGCGTTTCTGATGAAAGACGTCATTGACGCAGCCGCCCAGAACGACAGCGCCCTCATCCGGCGTGCCATTCTGTTGGCCGTCACCACCTTCCTCGGTGGGACGCCGGTTCTGGTAGGTACGCGCTACCTCGCCGCCGTCTGCATCAAGCGCACGCTGACCGATCTGCGAACCCGGACTTTCCACCACCTGGCGAGCTTGCCGATGGGCGAGCTCAGGAGTCGACACAGCGGGGACCTGGTCTCCAGAGTCACAGATGATTTGGGCAAGATCGAAGGCATCTACTTCGATCAGCTCAATGGCCTCTTGATGGCAGTCATCATGGGCGCATCGGGCATCGGCGCCGTCTTTGTCCTGAACAGGTGGCTCGGGGTCATAGCCTTGATCCTCGGCCTGATGACAACTGCAGCCTACGCAGCGTTCGCCAAACCCATGAAACGGACCAGCAGTCGCGTACAACAGCACAGCGCCACTCTGACCGAGCACTTGATGGATCTGCTCCAGGGCGTGTCGGTAACGCGTATGTTCAACCTGGGCAGGATCATCCACGGTCGTTACGCAACCGCCAACGAGGCGCTCGCCGAAGCTCAGATCAGCATCGGGCGCATCACGGCGACATCCGCCGGTGTGAACACAGCGCTGGGTTGGCTTCGGGGCATAGGCTTCCTCAGTCTGGCGCTGATCCTCTACAGCCGCGGGGAGCTGGCCCTGGGCAGTGTCTGGGCTGTCGTGGCGCTCCGAGGCAACGCAGACTTCATGTTCACCGGTCTGGGCAACTTCATCACCGGGGTCCAGCAGTCTTTGGTGGCTGCCTCACGCGTCTTTGAGATACTCGATCAGGCTCCAGAGCTTGACAGTATCGGGGAACGAAGCCGCCCCACGCCCGCGGCGACGATGCCGGCAGCGGGGGGAACGGCAGTAGAGATGCGTGACGTTCACTTCCAGTATCCCGAGGATAGTGGATTGGGCATCGACGCCGACCCGGCAGCATTGGATAGCGGACCGGCGCAACGCGACGGTGCAACCCTCGATGGCCTGAGTCTGGCCATCGCGCCGGGACAGGTCGCCGCGTTCGTGGGGCCTAGCGGCGCTGGCAAGAGCACGGTGATGCAGTTGCTCCTGGGCTTCTACGCACCGGACGCGGGCGAGATCACCATCGCAGGCCGGCGGATCGCCGCGATCCCCTTGACGGAGCTCCGCGAGATGATCGCCTACGTGCCTCAGGAGGCCTACCTCTTCGACGGCACGATCGAGGAAAACATCCGGCTGGGGCAACCGAAGGCGACGACTGAGGAGGTCATTGCTGCCGCGACTGCGGCGGGGGCTCACGACTTCATCCTGGCCCAGCCGGCAGGCTATACCACGCGCACCGGGGAACGCGGGGCCAAGCTATCTGGAGGTCAGCGGCAGCGCATCGCCATCGCACGGGCGTTGCTCAAGGACGCGCCCATCCTGCTGCTGGACGAGGCCACGTCGGCGCTGGACTCCGAGTCAGAGGCGCTTGTCCAGGAGGCGTTGGGGCGGCTGATGGCGGGACGCACAACGCTGGCGGTTGCGCACCGACTATCCACGATCGAGCACGCGGACACAATCTACGTGATGGACAATGGGACGGTCGTGGAACAGGGTCCCCACGCCGACCTACGGGCACGCGTTGGGATTTAGGCGCGGCGCCACTAATGGCCGTTCACTTGGGCTTGGGCGCCTCTGCCATCCCCCACGACAACGGCGCCGCGCTGCGCCGACGCTGCGCGGCGCCCTTCGCCATACACTACAAGTCCAGCTGCACAACCTCGACGTGCGCCTCGCGATACCGTCCCGCCTCGGTGAACGACTTCAGGTAATCCACAAGATCGAACTTGGGACTGACGACCAGATCCAGGTCGAACCTGCCGTCCGTCTGACTGAAGCTACCCTCAAAGAGCACGCGTTTCTTCTTGGCCTTCGGCGGAATGTCGTACAGATACCCGCTCCCCGTGCCCCGAAGATTGATCGGCACGAACTTGCCCTGCAGATAGGTCCGCAGCTGCCGACCGGCGTCGGGGAAATGGCCGGCATCCAGCGAAAGGCGCAGCCGTGCCCGATCGAAACTCCCGGGCTCAAACGCATCCAGGAAGCCCAGGAAGCGCACGTCGCCCGGCAGCGTCCCCGCCATCTGCAGGGCCTGGCGTACCGCCTGTCGATCCCAGGCTTTCAGTGCGACCACGGTCTCTCCGTAGAGGCCTGTATAGCGAGGCACGTTGGCTTTCGTCGTAAAGAGGCTCTCCTGCACCGACAACAGGTTGCCGGCAAGGTCCGGGAATGCCGCCAGCAGGCTACGCATCAGATAGGCATTGAGCCACGCAGAATCGGCTGCAGTCACCACGGGCGGCAGGCTGACCCGCGCGTAGACCGGCTGGATCCGCCACTTGCGCCGCATAGTCTGCTCCAATTCGCGCACATAGCCCGTGCCGGGGATCTGCATCCGGTGCTGGGTGATAGCAGCTCGCTCCTCGGGCGTCGTGCAGGCATCGCAACCGAGGCAGCGTCCCGGCTCGCCCACCCTAGCCGGACTGCCGACCTCGCCCAGGCAGTACCCTTCATCAACGCCGGCCAGCGCCTGCGTGTACAGGTGGTAGAGCATCCCTGGCCTGACGCTGGGCTTCACGAAGTCGAGCGGGAACTCGGCATCCCGATCCTTCTCCCCAAGGAAGGCGTCGGTCCAATGCCCATGTTCCTCCATCCAGGCACGAAGTGCATGCCAATAGCCGCGCGTGAGAACCAGATCGAAAAGGTGGCCCTGTTTCGCAAGCTCAATCACAGGTTCCCACAGCCAGGATCCCCCCAGGGCCAACACCTGGGAGGCAGCATACTCATCCCAGGGCGTGGCCAACCGGAACTCGAAGCCGTTGGTCTCGCACGATGACTT
The DNA here is from genome assembly GCA_965602565.1 of uncultured Anaerolineae bacterium. Taxonomy (GTDB): domain Bacteria; phylum Chloroflexota; class Anaerolineae; order B4-G1; family SLSP01; genus PWVB01. The sequence continues at coordinate 2,903 of CBFCZM010000160.1, read as the reverse complement.
GACCGGTCCCGTCACCTGTCGCCACACCTCTTCGTCCAGGAAGAGGCGATCGTAACGGAGGGGCGTGAAGGGCATGCGAATCAACAGCCCGAAACTGAAGACGATGCGGAGGCCGCGGCTGTGACGGCGGCGCCACGTCTTGAGTTGCACGACGAAGCGGTGAAACTCATCGAGATCCGCCTGATCCTCGTGCCCGGTCAGGATGTAGAAGAGCTTGATCTCGCGGATCTTCTGCTGCAACAGCCGCACCAGCACTGACTCAATCTCAGCATCCGACAGGCTCTTGTGCAGGAACGTGCGCATGCGGGTGCTGATCCCCTCTACGCCGATAGTGAAGCTGCGCTTGCCGGCTTGGACCTCTGCCTCCATCAGGCTGGGCATCATCGCCAGGAGATCCACGCGCTGGCTCTTGACGTGCACACGATCAAAGCGCCGGTTGAGCTCCAGCATCAAGGCCAGGATCTGCTCGTGGGTGTTGAAGTTGAAGCTGTAGACGTCCACCGCCTCCACGCCCTGGGCTGCCTTCAGCCGGTCCGCCGCTGCCAGAATCTGGTCGAGCGACACCTCGCGGTAGGGCTTGCGATCGTACCCCTCAAAGCAGAAAGCGCAGAACGCCGGGCAGCCGAAGTTCACCTGCAAGCGCGCGGTGGAAGCCTCTTCACAGTTGAGCGAGGGGTACTCGACGATCAGGTCGTCGCTCTGCGGTGCGTGGCAGATCGCCTCGACAACCTGCTGATCCGGCGGCCCGTTGGCGATCCATAACCCCATGACGCTGGCTGCTGTTGCGGTCAGCCGCTGGCGTTTGGATGCACTTCGGTTCCCGTGCAGCCCCTGTACCAGTACCTCGACCGCCCGCTCGCCCTCTCCAAAGAAGATGGCATCCACTATGCTGTCGCTCTCTGGCGTCAGCACCATCTGCGAGGCCATCGCGTTGGAGCCCCCTAGAATGAATAGTGGCCACGCTGCGTCACGCTCACCGGCCAGCATGGGGATCCCCGAATGGTGGAGCAGGTACGGCAGATTGATCAGCTCCAGTGAGTAGGCGTTGGAGATGAGGACAAGATCGAAGTCGCCGGCGTCGCGCCGGGATTGCGTCCCTATCAGAAGCGGCAGACCGTCAGCCAGCCACCGGGCGCGGTCGTGTTCCGGCGGGAGGAAAGCCATATCGATGTAGGCGTCAGGCAACGCACGTCGCACGGCCTGAAACAGGAAGAGATGCGGAGCGGATTTCATCACGTCGCGGAACGGCGACAGACGCACGATCAAGACCCGGAACGACGCTGCCCCAAAGGCCGGGTTCCCGTACGTCGGGTTCGCATCGGGCCCGAAGAGGCTGGCCTGCTGCAGCACCGGCCATTCCTCCTTGAAGTACGCCTCATAGCTTGCCATAGTCTGCATTCTACCACAGACAGAGGTTGCAGGACCAATACTGCGCGAATCCACCCGACGCCGTTCCGGTCTGCACGGCGCCGCCGGATCTGATAGTCGGCCTGGAGTAGGGGTATTGCATAGTTCCCGGATTTACCGTATAATATTCATATGGTTTAAGCAGATACCAATCACGTTAATTTACCGACTCTCATTCACGACTACGGCGGGGGGCGCAGAAGTGACAGAGCGTACGCGGTCTCTAGCAGGCATCGACAGCTATCACCTGCAGATCGAACTGCAGAGGGTGGATCTGCGTCTGCAACGGGCCGTTCAGCTGTGGCAGCTTGCCGGACAGAACCCGGATGACGCCTTCCGCGGCTTGTACGTCTCCGATGATGAAGCCAACGCCCTGTTGGCCCGCCCCGTGAGCGCCAACTGGGGCCAGACCGCGACGCTGCCCGCCGAGGCCACACAGGCGCTTGAGCGCAACGCCGCTCGAATCCAGACCGAGTCGTCGGCCATCCTCGATGAAGCCACAAAGCAAAGGCATCGACTGCCGCTGGTACATCTGGTCCAGGCGTTTGGGCTCAGCCGCTTCGAGATCGACGTCCTCTTGCTGTGCATCGCCCCCTCGGTTGACCTGCGGTACGAGCGCATCTACGGGTACCTACAGGATGACGTGACCAAGAAACGCCCGACGGTCAACCTGGCCCTGGACCTACTGGCCGAACCGGGGATCGGCCGCCTGAGTCTACTGGCCGTTTTCAACCGCGACGCGCCACTGGTACGGCACCGTCTCATTGAGCTTGTGCCGCCGGCTGACGGCGCGCCGACCAGCGGCGAGGAAGCGCCGCTTCTGGCGCACACGCTGCAGATCGATGAAGGCCTGCTGTCCTGGCTCATGGGCAGCTACCGGCCCCACGCGATGCTAATCGGGTATCTGTCGTACACCCGCGCGCCGGACACCATCCCGGATGCCTTTGTTAACCCGGAGATCACACAGGCGTTGGTGCAGGGCACAGAACCCGCCATCTACCTGTTCCACGGGCCTGATGAGGACCTGAAGCGCGCCGCTGCGGCGCTGCTTGCTCAGTCGACCGGGCAGCCACTGCTGATGGTGGATCTAGCCGGTCTGACGGAGAAGCGCAAGATAGACCCCCAGCGTGCAGTGCAGACCGCGCTGCGCGACGCACGGCTGCTGGACGCCATCCCGGTGCTCGGTGGCTGGGATGTCTGCCTGGTGAACGACACGACGCCGCCCGCATTGCTCCACGAACTCAGCGCTTTCCCTGGCCCGATAGTACTGGCGGGCCAGCGCCTCTGGCACCCCCAAGGCAGCCCACGCAGCCGGCGCCTGCTGCAGGTTGCCTTCCCGGTACCGGCGTACCCACAGCGGCGTCTGCTCTGGCGGCACTTCGCCGGGTTCGGCGAAGCTGAGAGCTCGCTCGACTCCGCGCTGGATGCGCTGGCCGGCCAATTCGCGCTGTCCAGTGGGCAAATCCGCGACGCGGTCGCCACGGCGAGGGACTATG
>CBFCZM010000159.1:0-6395 GCA_965602565.1 uncultured Anaerolineae bacterium | reverse complement strand
ACGACCCACGTGCACGTGGCCGACGGCGATGTCTTGACGGCGAGCCACTGTGCGACGAAGCCTCCGCTGTTGGCGTCGCCTGAGTTCTCGATGCGCAGTGTGGCTGTGACGGGTAGATGGGCCACCGGTACGGTGGGGACAAACGTGACCGAGATCACAGCGAGATCCGGCTCACCTGCGCCACAGGTCACGCTCACGGTAGTGTCCAGGCTGGCGACTTCGTTCTCACTCGCGTCGAGCGCCGTGAGGGTCACGATGGCAGTGCTGCTGGGTGGGTTGTTCCAGGTGTAGGTCGTGGTATCGGCGGCGAGACTGACGTCGAGGCCAGGCCCCTCCAGGTGATAGGCGCTCTCGCCCTGACCATCGATCCAACTGAAGCTGACCTTGTTGCAGTTGCCGGCTACTGCCCCGAGGAAATCCTGGGGACCGGTGGCTGAGGCCGGTTCCGAGTCAGCTTCTTCCCCATCGGGCACGACAATCTGTGCGTAGAAGACGCCGCCGTAGCGCCTGTCATCGGGTGTCTGGAGTTGCCAATTGCTGCGATAGGTGCCGGGAGCCGCCGGCGCCTTCATGGCTACCGTCAGTTCGAGCTCCTCATCGGGCTCTGTGGCGGGCACGGCAAGGGTGTCAATGTCGCTGAGGTCGTCGCCCGAAACATAGATCAGCGTTGTGCCAGCTTCCCAGACACAGGTGCCGCTGTTCCGGATGCGCCAGGTCTTGTCGAAGGCTTCGTTCGCGACCAAGAGTGTATCGTCAGGGATGGTGACATCGTCGACAAAGGCGGCGCGGAACGTGCATTCGTCGCCGTCCACCTCTTCCTCAGGGGTAGCTGTGGGAATCACCACAGCCGCATCGGGCGTGTCGTCAGCGGGCGTTGCGCTGGCAAAGGGCAGTGGGGTGTTGGTGGCGTCGGCCTCCGGCGTGCTGTCAGCTTCTGAGTCGCCTCTTCCCGGGAAATTGCACGCCAGTGTAGCCAAGATCAGCATTGCCACGAGTAACCAGAGATTGTGCTGCGATCTGCTCTTCATGCGGGCACCTCCTCACGTGTGCGGGTGCTATCCAGGATTGGGCCACAGCCGCTCACTTGTCGCTGGATACAGTCATCTGAGTGTTGCTCGGATACGCGTGCCAGCAACCGCTCGTCGCCGGGACGTCTGTGCCGAAGTCACCTGTATGATAGCGCACATGTTGGGATACATGCAAGTCATTTGCACGAACGTCGAACGGCATCACTGAACTGCCGAGGCAGATGATGGCACTGATACCAACCGAACCAACACCTGCTGATCGCGTCTCGTCATCTGGTTCATCTCTAGCAGCGGTTCAGCGACTCAGAAGCCTGGAAATCCTGATGGCCGTACGGCTCGTGATTCACCGGGCCTTTGTGGTATCATACCTGAGGTTTGGGTAGGCTGCATTCAAGGAGTTTTGTGTGAGCGAGTTGTTCTCGTACGATCTATTAGCGGCTGAGGGTATGGCTCGCGTGGGGGTGTTTCACACTGCCCACGGCCCGATTCCCACGCCGATTTACGCCCCGGTGGGAACTCAGGCAACCGTCAAGGCGATGACGCCGGCGCAGTTGCAGAAGGTCGGGGCGGTGTTGGTGTTGGCCAACATGTATCATCTGTATCTGCGCCCTGGCGACGAATTGGTGGCGTCGCTGGGTGGGCTGCATGCGTTTATGGGGTGGGAGGGTCCGATTCTCACCGATTCCGGCGGATTCCAGGTGTTCAGTCTGGCCGGCCATGGGGGGGGCGAATCACTGCGCAAGATCGACGATGACGGCGTTACCTTTCGCTCGCACATTGACGGCCGGCGCCATCGCTTCACGCCGGAGAAGGTGATGGGGATTGAGCAGAACCTGGGAGCCGATATCGCAATGGTGCTGGATGAGTGTGCGGTTCCCGATGACTATGATTACCTCAGGACGTACGCATTGCCGCGTACGCATGCCTGGGCTGCCCGGTGCAAGGCTGCTCACAGCCGGCCCGATCAGGCGCTCTTTGGCATCGTTCAGGGCGGTGTGTTCTCTGATCTGCGTCAAGAAAGCACCCGACAGATTGTCGATCTGGACTTCCCCGGCTACGCTATCGGTGGACTGTCGGTGGGCGAGAGTAAGCAGGCGATGCTCGACACGCTCGACGTCACCGTGCCGCTTCTGCCTGAGGATAGACCGCGCTACTTGATGGGCGTGGGAACACCTGAGGATCTGGTGGAAGGCATCGCTCGCGGCATTGATATCTTCGATTGCGTCTTGCCGACGCGGGTTGCGCGGAACGGCCAAGCGCTGCTGCGCACCGGCAAGCACAATATGCGGAACGCGAAGTTTGCGGAGGATCCTGCGCCACTAGATGAGACCTGCAGCTGCTATGCTTGCCGGCATTTCAGCCGGGCCTACATTCGCCATCTATTGGTCGCCAAAGAGATTCTGGGAGCGACGCTGCTGACGATTCACAATCTTTCCACGATGCTGACCCTTATCCGCGACATTCGGGTGGCCATTCTGGATGGACGGTTTGCAGATTTCCGCGCGGCTTTCTGGGCAGCGCGTGCGGACCGTACCGCCTGAGAGGCGGGGTGCCCGAGAGGCAGCGCGCCAGAAGGGCGCGGGGATAGCACTCCATCTGACTGTGGTACAGCCAATTCACATTTGCACAGACAGGAAGGCGACGTGTGCTCAAACTATCGCGAAACGAGCCGTGTTGGTGTGGCAGCGGCAAGAAATACAAGCAGTGTCATATGAGGCAGGACCTGGCGGAGAGGCGCACCCGACGCCAGACCATCACCCGGCGACGCCGCGAGGTGATCATCAAAACAGAGGCCGAGATCGACGGCATTCGCAAAGCCTCTCACGTCACGCGTGATATCCTGGATGCGCTGGAGGAGAAGATCCGCCCGGGGATCTCGACCGAGCAGATAGACCAGTGGGTCAACGAGATGACGGCAGCTGCCGGCGCCAAGCCCGCGCCGCTGAACTACCGCGGGTATCCCAAAAGTGTCTGCACGTCGATCAACGAGGTCATCTGTCACGGCATCCCCACACCCGAGCGCATTCTGCAGGACGGAGATATCCTCAACATCGACGTGACCTCGATTCTGGACGGCTTCTATGGTGACTCGAGCCGCATGTACCTGATCGGCGATGTCTCTGAAGAAGCGCGCAAACTGGTGGAGGTGACACGGGAGTGTCTGTATCTGGGCATTGAGCAGGTCAAGCCCGGCAACACCCTGGGTGATATCGGCCATGCGATTCAGTCGCATGCAGAGTCTAGCGGTTACTCTGTGGTGCGTGCCTTTGTGGGCCACGGCACGGGGGTCCAGTTCCACGAAGCCCCCGATGTCTACCACTACGGTGAACCCGGGGTGGGGCTGACGTTGCAGCGCAACATGGTCTTCACCATCGAGCCGATGATCAACATCGGTGGCTATGATGTCACCGTATTGGAGGATGGCTGGACCGCGATCACAACGGACCGCTCGCTCTCTGCACAGTGGGAGCACACTCTGCGTGTCACGGATGACGGCTGCGAAATCCTGACAGCATAAAGCGCCGGTGAAGCTTGTGATCTTCTCGGACCTGCCTTTCGCTGTCTGCAGCTCAGCGCAGTGATGTGCCGTTTGTGATTTGAGATCTGCTATTTGGGAATCGCGCATTTACCAGATTTCCATCACGATTATGGCCGTTACCGGTTGGCGTGGTATAATGAGTGTGGGTTACAGTCCACGAGGAGGGCGATGATGCAGGGCGATGCGAACAAGATTCGTAAGGGATTGCGCGACGTTATTGACTTTGAGATCGGTCTTGATGTTGTCGCGATGGGTATGATCCGCGAGATCGATGTGAGTGACGACGGGGTGGCGATAACGATGATCCTGACTTCACCGATGTGCCCGATGGCATCGTTCATGATGAATCAGGTGAAAGAACGTGCCTCAGAGATCACCGACCAGCCGGTGAATGTCGTGATGGGCAAGGAACTCTGGAAGCCTGATCTGATGGAGCAGGAAGCCCGAGACGCGCTCGGCATTTAGGTTCTTGACAAACCCTTGGCGTAGTGCATAATAGGGGTATATATGCAAAGGCTGTGACGGGGAAAAGTAAGCGGACGGCACCTGACAGGGAGATGCGATCACCGACTGAGAGTCGCATCGAGTGAAAGTCCGGCGAAGTTCACTCCTGAGCTGACCGTTGAACGGCCCTCAAATCGGGTCAAGTAGATGGCTCCGCGGGCCCGGCGTTATCGGGACATCCCATCGTCAAGGATGATCGTCCCAGACTGTGGGAACAAGTGGCTTTGCTCGCCGAAGGTAGGGTGGGCAGAGAAGGCAGGGTGGTACCGCGGGAGTCACGCTCTCGTCCCGGCAGGGATGAGGGCGTTTTTGTTTGTCTGGCAGTGACTCTGAGAGCGACCAACCAATGGAGGTGGTGTATGAATTCATTCGAGGAACTGGAGCGGCTTCATGGGCAGGCTCTGGCGGATCTCGCCAGAGCGTCGACCACGGGCGCGCTTGAGACGTGGGAGGATGGCTATCTGGGCCGCAAGGGCCAGATCACGCTGCAGGCCCGTAGGGTGGGGCAGATGCCGAAGGAGGATCGCCCGGCCTTTGGCCTCCGTGTCAACGAGGTCAAGCAGGAGCTTCAGCGTGCCTATGATGCCCGTCTTGAGGAGATCCGCCACGGGGAACTAGCGCGCCAACTGGCCGACGAGGCCATAGATGTCACGCTGCCTGGGCGCCCAGCTACTCCCGGGCACCTGCACCTCACGACCCAGGCGCTGCGCGAGCTATATGCGATTTTCGCCAAGATGGGGTTTGAGGTCTACGAGGCGCCGGATGTGGAACTCGAGGCCTACAACTTCGACCTGTTGAACATCCCCGAGTACCATCCTGCCCGCGATATGTGGGATACCTTCTGGGTGCAGGGCGCCGGCGAAGAAGGGGATCGCAGGCTGCTGCGGACCCATACGTCGCCAGGCCAGATTCGCGCTATGCGCGAGCGGCATCCAGAGCCGATTCGAGTGATTCTCCCGGGCAAGTGCTACCGTTACGAGCAGATAACGGTCCGCTCAGACCACCAGTTCTACCAGTTGGAGGGTCTCGCTGTGGGCCGCGGCATCACGATGACGGACCTCATTGGGACCATCCAGCAGTGGGCGCGCCTCTATTACGGCCCTGACCGGACCGCGCGCGTTCGCAGTTCCTATTTCCCGTTCACCGAGCCAAGTGTTGAGGCAGACATCGACTGCATTCTCTGCCACGGAGATGGCTGTGCTGTCTGCAAATACAGCGGCTGGTTGGAGGTCGCCGGCGCCGGGATGGTCCAGCCCGCAGTGCTGCAGAACGGCGGCTACGACCCCGACGAGTGGAGCGGCTTCGCCTTCGGTTTTGGGGTTGAGCGCCCGGCTATGCAGAAATACGGTGTTAAGGACATCCGGTGGTACTATGGGAATGATTTGCGGTTCTTGAGGCAATTCTAGCGGCGTAGTGGCGTAGCGGTGTAGCGGCGTGGCGGCATCAGCGGTTTGTTGTGCTGAGGAGGCGTCGATGAGAGATTTCCGGAAGTTGACAGCTTGGCAGAAGGCGGATGATCTTGTGGTCAAGATCTATGAGGTCACCGGGGAATTTCCGGTCGATGAGAGATTTGGCGTCGTATCACAGGTGAGACGTGCCAGCGTGTCCGTTGCTGCTAACATCGCTGAACATTGTGGCCGAGAGACTGTGGTTGATTTTTGACGCTTCCTGCATCAGGCGCGAGGTTCGCTGTACGAAGTTGAGTACTACATCCATCTGTCGGGCCGCTTGGGATCCGTGCACGTATCCGAACAAGAAGAGCTCACGAGCCAGTGCTCGGAGGCAGCGAAAGCCCTGCAGGGCTTCATTAGCAGTCTGGATAGACAGATCAAGCGCGATCGCGCTGTTAACCAAGACGCTAAGACGCTAAGACGCCAGGGCGCTACGACGCTTATGTGGCGCACCAGCTTTAGGGAGAGAGGCATACTATGAGAATACCCCTATCATGGCTAAACGAATACGTCCAGGTCGATGACCTGCCGCTTGAGGCGTTGCGGCAGAGGCTGGATCTGGCCGGGTTGGAGGTGGACAAGGTTGAGATCGTAGGGCATCCGGGCTCGGAGCTACCGTGGGATCCCGACAAGATGTTGACGGCTGAGGTCCTGGCTGTCAATCCACATCCCAATGCCGACCGGTTGGTCTTGGTCGATGTGAACTACGGCGGGGATGAGAATGAGGTCGTCGTGACCGGTGCTCCGAGCCTGTACGCACGATGCGGCGAGACGGACCTGCAGCTCAAGGTGGCGTTCGCCTGGGAAGGCGCCGTGCTCTATGACGGCCACGCTGAGGGCTTCAAGAAGGCGAAGCTCAAGAGGAGCAACATC
>CBFCZM010000158.1:0-6444 GCA_965602565.1 uncultured Anaerolineae bacterium | reverse complement strand
GTGGCGGTCAGCACTCTGCTACCCTTGTAGGCGTGAATGGCCTCCTGCCACCGTCCCCAGAGGGGATAGACTGCGACGGTAGGCAGACCGGTCTGCAGAAGTTCGGCTGACAGAGACCCGAAATAGAGCAATCCGTCCAGGTTGTCGATCTGATCCTGTATCCCTACCACCGCCTGCCCAGCTGTCTTCACCTCTGTGGTTCCGACAAACTCAATCCCGCTGCAGCGTCGACGTATTTCGCCGGAAATCTCCTCGTTACTCAGCACCCGCCCCTCAGGGTAATTCAAGAGATAGGTCTGCGTGCTGCTGAAGAGCTCGGCGGAAGGGAAAGCCACATAGACCTTCGTTACTCTGTCCATATTGTGCCTCCGTTAGGCTGCATCTCAGTCCTCGGGGGCATCTGACGGGTGGTAAGCCCGGCGGATGCACCCGAGGAGACTATCTGTCTTCTTCGATGATCTTCAGACCATACAGCGTTGCCAAGTCGATGAGCTGTTTGCGATAATCCCCATAGCAGGTGACACGGTGCCAGCCGAAGAGTTCGGAATGGTAGTTGTCGAGGATGCGTTGCGCATCCACCTCGGCCGCCAGCTTGGTGCGGCAAGCCTTTTCGTCCGCGATGTTAGCGACAGCCTTTCCCGTGTGGACCGCAAAGGCCCGGTTCTTGACACTCACTTTGGCAGTTGTGACCTGGCGGCCTAGGGGCATCAACGACTGGACTGATGCGCCCTTGCGGTCCTCCGCGTGCGAACGGATGATGTAGGGGTTAGCCGGTCCCTCAGTGCCGAAAACGCGGTTTGTGGCGACACAGTGAGCATACACGATCTGATCAGTCGCCATGTCGATGACGGGATCCGAAACGTAGGCTGGCCTTCCGGCCAAGTACCTGATCAGGAGCTGGGTGAGCGTCGAATCCACGTCTGCCTCGCAGACCCCGGTTGAGCCCTCGTTGTTGAGCTGGAAGAAGCCCAGGCATGGGTAAGCTGGTAGCTTGTCGCTGTAGAACAGACCTAGACAGTCGACGGTCACTGCGTCCGCCTGGACATCCGCCATTGCCGAGCGCAGCGCCAGGTACATGCGGGCCGACCGGAGGAGCTCAGCTTCATCGGGTTCGACGACTTGCAGCGCTTCCCGAAGCCACCGGTCCCTCCACGCACACGCTTGGTCGGTGTCGGTTGCATCGTAATACGCCCTGAGTTTCGCGGCGCTCATCCGGGCGATCTGGGTTCCGAAGAGTCGCTGGGTGCTCTCTTGGGTCTGTTGATCCGCGCCCCAGGTTTCTCCGTCGGCGACGACCAGGATCTTGGCTTCGCGCATCTGTTTCATCACGTCGATCAGGCGTACAGCGTCAACGATGTCCTCGAAGTTAGAGGAGGCTACCCCGACGGCCGGCAGATTCTCCTGCTTGATGCGTGAATATACCTGCAGGAATCCGCCGGAGCCTGAGTACAACTCGTCAGCCACGATCACCGGATTTGCATTGCGAACATAGATGTCGGCAATGCGGGACCACAAGGCGGTCATATATACCAGATATCCGTCATATTGATGCTGTCCGTCTCCAGTTTCCTGCTTGAGCGCCTGTTCAGCTTGCTCTGGAGAGCGGTACACCGCGGTCGTGAACTCCAGCTCAGGCAGCCGCTGCCTCAGCATGGAGAGTACCTCTATTGAGCGCTTCTCCACATCGTAGCCGATGTGTGGCCAGGACGGCGCGTCGGGCTCATTTGCCGGGAAAACCACCTTCACTCTAGTGTTCATCTCTGTCTTTGCTCCTTTTTCGGCCGTTTTCAGGCCTCAACAACTTCAAAGCCCATCATCTGGCCGAGTTGTTTGACCGGGTCCACATAGTCTCCGTAGACCATGGCCAGGTGATGACCGAAGTCCAGCTCCTTATGGAAGAGATCGACGATATCGCGTACCTTGATGTGCGCGCTCAACGAACATCCTACTTTGTCGAATCCATCGCTCCCCACAATCTCCCCCTTAGCGACGAGTACCTTCGTCCCTGCGGGATTGAACCGGGCAAGGGTGACCGGGGCGCCGGCATCCCGGGAGAAGTCATAGCGCACGGTAACGCCCCAACCACCGGTGGTGAAGGGCCGTAGCTCATAGGGCAGGTCGGGCCCGTCGATACCTTTCATCTTTAGACCGGGTACGTCGTGGTGGACGGCAAGGATGTTCTCCGTCCGGTCAACGAGATAGGTATTACCCATGAAGGCCGACTGCCGCGACAGATAGGTGAGCAAAGTAATGGCCATCAGGACGTTGGTGTCGGCCTCACACGCCGAGGGGATCCCCTGGTCCTTCAGGAGGGTGTGGGTGAGACAGAACGTCACCCTGGATGTCGCCGGCACCTGCTTGGCACAGAGCTCGAAGCAGGGGATTGTGAAGGCATTGCACTCATACTTGTCGAGTGCTTTCCACGTGGCCACGTAGAAGGCAACGGATGGCAGCACGTTCTCCCGGCTCATGTGAACGTCCTGTGCGTTATCCAGCAGCCGGTTCGTTGTGGCCTCTACTTGCTCCAACGCCCCCTGGTCAAGATCATGCATTCCCTCGACAATGTCACGCGCAGGAACACAGGTGTAATCCACGCCGTAGCGTTTCTTGAGGCCCTCGAAGTCCCAGATGCTGCTCACGACACCAGACGGCACCGAGCTATTCCCCTCGACGGCTACTAGCATGCGTGTGCTCTGCAACGCCTTCCGCACACGAAAAAGCGTGAGCATCTCGCTCAGATGAGCGTAATCGAGGAACGCGTAGCCCTCCATGCCACGCGACCCTAGATAGGCTGCAATGTCCACGCTCCCAACCCATCCCAGTCTTCCTACAGGCTTTGAGTACCGGTGTGCGATGGAGATAGCCGGGTACTGATCCAACCCTCCTGGCCCCATAAGAACCAGGTCCGCCTCGTGTATGTCCAGCTCTAGCTTAGCCAGCTCAGACTGCGGCAGGACGAAGTCGTCGTGCCATTCCAGGTAGGTTGGGGCCAGAAGCCGCACGCGGGGTGGCAGGGCTGCACTCAGCTCGCTGGTGAATGTCTCAAACTGCGCTCTTCCCCGCTGCCGTTCGGCATCCGGTGACAAATCCGCTTTCGCACCCACCCGGCAAGGCCCCTCGTATGGGCCGCTATGGATCAGTTGGGCAAACACTGGCTTCACATTCACTTCGACATTGACGGGTAACATGGTTCACCTCGTTCACCTACTCTGTTTGGTACCCTCGCCGTTGTCGCTCTGGCGTCAGTAACGCCATTGCTATGAACCCTCCCCAGGGCTGGTTGGTTGCTCGTTTTGGCCACCAATTGGGTAGCAAGGTGGTCTCCCGTACAAGGTCCGCTTGCTCGTCAGTAAGGGACCACAGTAATCGCTGGAGTTCCCTTACGCCATAGAAGTGCGCTTCATTGTAGATTGAGTGATGACAGATGCCTTCCAAGCGGCGCCGGACCCCAAGCGGGCTCCAGCGGTTGAGCACGCCGAGGAGCATGCCCTGCCGGGCCACGCGCAGCCCGTCTCTTGGGGCTTCTCTCGGACACGGCAGGAACTCAAGCGTGGTGACAAAGGCAATTAGGTCGAAGGCACTTCGGGTGAAGGGGAGCCGACAAGCATCACCCTGCACCATTGTGACGCCGTTCAGCTTCTCTGCTTGTACCAACATAGCCGCTGACAGATCCAGTCCCACGGCTGCCAGCCCCCTTTCACGAGACCAACGGGTGAAATGCCCCGTGCCGGCGCCCACCTCCAGCACGCTATGGGCCTCGGGGAAGTGCTGCAGCAGCCGCTGCAGCGCAGCCCCTTCGAGCGCATCGACCCTCTGGCCCGGAAGCGTCTCGTACCACGCTTCGTAGTGGACCGCGACGCGTTCGTCGAAGGCCATGAACTCTGGGCCCATTCAGGATCCCTCGGGCAATGGGCAGGCGTTGGAGATCGTCACCCCAGACCAGGGTGCTCATCTCACCGATGCGGACATCCAGCCCATGTCCGCGGAGGACGAGCACCGCCTCGCGGACACTGGGCCCGATCTCCTTCTGCCGCAACGGATAGAGGCTGACCTGCGCCGAAATCACGCTCATTCTCTATGACCTCCTATCTGGCGATCGGTGCCTTCGCAATGTGCAATGGACCAACCGGGCCGCACTCACCGTTTGCTCACACTACGGGCTCCGCTTTCAGCGTCTCTGGAATTGTGGCGAGTAGTGGGATCCGCAGGGCTAGATCGATGACCAGGGGGATGAGGAAGACGTACAGCGGCCCCAACTCCCGCCATATGAGGCCGCCAATCGCGGGCGCCGGGATTGCCACCAATCCACCGAAGAGGCCTAGCGCGCCGCTCCACTTCCCCGTTCTCTCCAAAGGCACCAGCTCCAGGGTCATCGCGCTCGTAACGCCGCTGGAAATGGCGTAGAAAGTCTGCAGGGACGCGGATAGGATCAGGGTGGCAGAGCAAGTGGAGAACGCCAGCAGCAGGTTTGAGGCGTACCAGAGCGGTGTGAGGAGGAAGATGACCCTCTTGCGGCCGACTCTGTCCGCCAGCCTGCCGAGAGGGATACCAAACACCAGACGTGTCAAGACCGTAGCCGTTATCATCACGCCCAGCAGATACTGATTCGCGCCCTTCACCTCGTGAGCATAAAGCTGGAGGAACGGCGAGATCATGGCCATCGGCAGCGCAGTGAGGGCGGAAATGGCGATCCACCTCCGGAGCACCCGTTGCCCGACGAGGAGCTGCCTAAACCCACCGATGAAACTGGTGACGGAGCGTCTGTCGGTCCAGCGTGCGCGGTCGAGCTCCCTGAGTTGCTTCAACACGAAGAGCAGCAGAAGTCCATAGCCCACGAACCGAATGTAGTAAAGGGGTCTGATCCCGGCAACGTTCAGCCCGCCAGACAGCGTGATCAGGTGCGCTGCGGCCAGTGGTGCAATCAGGGAAGCGATGGAGGCAAGAGTGACACACAGATTCTGGGCAGTCGCGCGATCGCGGTTCTCGATCGAATCCGAACATATCACACTGCAGCCGGTCCCGACCAAACGCATCGAGATTGAGGAGAGGATTGCAGCCACGATGATCCATTCCCAGGACGGTGCCAAGGCGTACGTCAGTGCACTGGCGGCCAACAACGCCATCGCCAGGACCTGGAACCACTTGAAGCCCAAGCGATCAACCAGCCACCCAACAGGCGTGGATATGAACGCACTGATGCCGTTGCCGACGCTGCTGATGGCACCCAGCGTGACAGAATCAGCGCCCAGCGCTACCGTGTAGATAGCGTTGTATGGAGCCGTAAGATTCGCAAGGAAACTACTTGCTGAGGACCGAGTGATTGCCACGCGGTAGTTGCGTTTCTGTCGCTTGATGAAACCCAGCGCTCTATTCAGTACTGTCGTAACGCTGCTGAGTACAGAGAGTCTCTTGGCGATTTTCAACTTGCCACTCCTATCTGAACTGCGTCAGGGGCCAGCTTCCATTCCTATCCTATCTATGCGCATCGCCTGCACTATTACCTGTAGTCTTGGATGTTGGTCTCGCCGCGGGCATACGCTTCGTGCCGTCCAGTGGACACCGGCATCTCATCGTAGAGCCGCATGCGCCGCGCTTCCAGCAAACAGCGGGAGTGTCCCATGAAACCTGCGGCACAGACCACTCTGTGGTCCGTTTGCGATGCCAGACGCCCCGGCCAGGACAGGCCTTCCTTGCAGCGCAACAAGTGATGATCAAGAATCTAAGTACCCGCGCCCTGGGCCAACTGGTGCACGAGCTTCCACGCCCGCTGCCGCTGTATAGCGGAGAACGCAGGGAGGTATAGCGGCGGTCCGGCGGCCAGCACGACATCAGCCCGCCAGTCCAGGGTCAATCGCGATCAGGCGGTGGTGGGTCTCTACCACGCAGGAGAGACCCCGCACACCAAGTGACTCTGCCCCAAGAACCTCAATGCGCACGCGGTTTCTACCAGCGCCGCCCTCGACTGCGTCTGCCGCCCCAGCCTCGTCCCAACCCTCCACGGCGCAGGCCCCACCGGGGCCGACCTATGCTATAGACGCGATACGCGCCTGCAGGGCGGGGGTAGCCGAGTCGCACCGGTCCCGCGTATGGGCCAGGTGCCACTCTGTAGCGGAGTATCACCGCGCCGTACGGATTGCACCATCCCCGTGCGCCACCGGTCATCGGTCCCCTTCCTTCTGGTCCGGTGCCATCAAATCCAGGCAACGTGCCTTGCCTCCTCTTGCTCTTCATCGAGAGCTGAATGCGTTACTGCCCCTACCCAGGAACGCTGCGCGTGCTTCTGCTACGCAGATAACAATCATACCATCCCCTGACGCTGCCCAAGCCCTATGCCCCCGAAATGCTGTACGTTGTCTGCTGCGCCAGCATGCCATCGACAATCTCGTCGGCGATCGGGGCGAAATGGCTGGCGCCATATGCCTCAACACGTCCTAGATCGCAACT
>CBFCZM010000157.1:0-6466 GCA_965602565.1 uncultured Anaerolineae bacterium | reverse complement strand
GCACAGGCGCAGCTTCTGGAGGCGCAGTTGCTTCACGAGCAGGCTGACTCAGCTCACGATGACACCACGAAGTGCTACAATGTGACCGCGCCTGACGGCAGCGAGATCGAGATCTGTCCCACACTGGGAACCCTTGAGGAGATGGCCCGCGCCGGGATGGAGGCTGCCTATGCGGGTCTTGCGGCGGCGCAGGCCCAGCTTGACATGATGCAGATGCGTATAGCACCGAACGCTGACGCAGCTCACGCCGGTGTGCTGACGGCTGTCGCCAACAGAGATGCTGTCGAGGCACGGCTTGATCTGGCCCTGGCGGGTGCCCGCGGCGAGGAGATCAGCGTGGCAGAGGCGGGGGTGGCCCAGGCCACAGTGGCCCTGGCTCAAGCGCACGAGTTACTCGCCCAGAGCAGCATCGAGGCGCCGTTTGGCGCGACGCTCACCGATCTGCCTGTTGAACCAGGCGACAGGCTGGCTCAAGGAGCTGCGGTAGCGACGCTGGCGACCCTGGATCGACTGCAGTTACGGACGACTGATCTGGCGGAACTGGATATCGTGAATGTGGCAGTGGGGCAGGTGGTTCTCGTGACGTTTGATGCTGTGGCTGCCCAGCCGCTCCAGGGCACCGTCATACGGGTGGATCCGCAGGGTAGTTCGCAGTTTGGCGAGGTCATCTATGATGCGATGATCGAGCTGGATGCACCCCCTGAGTGGATGCGGTGGGGCATGACAGCCCAGGTTGAGATCCAGACAGGAGCCCGGGAAGATCAGAGTGTCTCAGTGCCGGATGCCGGGCCGCCGGCAGACGGTGGCTCGCGCGCGGTGGTGGCGGAGGCCGCCGTAGGTCCCCGGCGATCTACGGTGCTCGAGTTCGCCACGTCGGGGGTCATCTCGGAGTTGTTGATCGAGGCAGGCTCTGCGGTTCGTGCAGGCGATGTCCTTGCCGTGATTGAGGACGATGGCCAGAAGCTGGCTGTTGCGGCTGCTGAGGCTGCGCTGCTGACGGCGCAGGCGGAGCTGGCTCTGGCGCGATCCGGACCGCTTGAGGCGGATATTGCAGAGGCTGAGGCTAACCTCGCTGCTGCCAGGGCCGGGTCGTGGCAGGCTGTGACCCTGCGCGACCAGTTGAGCGGTGGCGTTGCTGCGGCTGAATCCGCCGGGGTGCAGGCGCAGCTTGACGGCGCTTTGGCGAGCCGCCGCCAGCTGGAGGCGGCGCTGCATTGGGCTGAGGACGACGGTGATGATGAGCGGGCGGGTGACGTTCGCGATAGACTCCGCGTGAACGATGTGACCATCACAGCACTTCAGGCGCGGCTGGCAGCTCTCCCGGCTGCTGCTGCGGCACGTCTTCGTGAGGCCGATGCCGGCGTGGCGGCGGCTCAGGGGCACGTCAGGGCGGCACAGGCAGCTCTTGACCTGGTGCTGTCGGGTCCCACAACCGAGTCTGTCTCCGTTGCCGAGGCCGCTGTACGGAAGGCCGACGCTGGCCTGATCGCCGCGGAGTTGGCGTTGGTGCGTACCACGTTGCGCGCTCCCGTCGACGGCACGGTAACCCAGGTGACCATCGAGGTGGGCGATACGGTGACCCCAGGCCGACCGGTGGCTGTGGTGGCAGATCTCTCCGAGCTGTGCGTTGAGACCACGGATCTCACGGAATTGGACGTGGTGCACGTGCATGAAGGACAGCTTGCCCGTGTGACTATCGATGCTCTGCCCGGGGAGAGCTGGCTTGGACACGTACTGCAGATCAAGCCACAGGGTCAGGTGCTGGGCGGCGATGTTGTGTATCCTGCGGTCATCCAACTGGACGAACCGGTGCCCGGCCTGAGGTGGGGAATGTCCGCGGCGGTGACCTTCCTCCACTGACGCTCTCATTGCCGTCTGACCGAAGTTGGCTATAATCGAGGCGCTCAGGTCCCCTAGCGAGGTGCGCAACATGGATAGCCAATTGAAGGTCCTGATGGTGGCCGCCGAGGCGGTGCCGTTCGCCAAGGTTGGCGGACTGGCGGAGTTCGCCGGGGCCTTGCCCAAGGCCCTGCGCCAGCTTGGCGTGGATGTACGGCTGATGATTCCGCGGTATAGGGATAGCGCTCGCATCGGCGTCCCCCGGCTGCGGCGTGTCGGCAAGTCTTTACCGATTCCAGCCGGTTCACGTATGGAGCCTGCCCATTTGTTCTGGGCCGAAGCTGACGGCGTCCCGGTTTATCTGATCTACAACGATCAGCATTTCGGCAATCGTGAGCGTGTGTACGGCTTCAACGATGACCCTCAGCGCTTCATGTTCTTCTCTCGCGCTGTGATCTCGGCACTGCGTGTTCTTGACTGGGTTCCGGACGTCGTGCACGCCAATGACTGGCACACTGCGCCCATACCCACCTGGCTCGATGTCTACGGGGGCCAGGACAGCCTGTACCGGGATATCGCCTCTGTCTACACCGTTCACAGTTTCGCCTATCAGGGCATCGTTGGACGGCTGTTACTGAACTATGGCCGGATGATGGACGTTTCGCACCTCCGCGTGGAGCCCCCGGGCAAGATCAACTGGACCGCTCAGGGCATTGCCCATGCCGATGTCGCCAATACGGTTAGCCCTTCCTACGCCCGGCAGGTGCTGGGCGGCACGTCGGATGATGTTGGCGACCTGGGACCCTTACTGGAGACCAAGCGCGAGCGATTCTTCGGCATCCTGAGCGGCATTGATGTGGAGTCCTGGAATCCTGAGACGGATGAGGCCCTGGTGCAGACTTTTGACATGGAGTCCCTCGCGATGCGAGCGGTGAACAAGACTGCTCTCCAGCGGGAGTTGCATCTGCCGGCAGACGTTGGCCTGCCCTTGCTGGGATTGGTCACCCGATTGGATCCGACCAAGGGGCTGGATCTTCTGGCCGAATCTCTGGGAGATTTGCTTGTCTCTCAGGACTGCCAGTTCGTGCTGTTGGGGACGGGAGATCCGGAACTGGCTGCGTTGTATCAGGCCCTGCAGTCCAGCTATCCACGCAGTGTACGGTCCGTCTTGCGCTTTGATGACCGCCTGGCTCGCCGGATCTTTGCGGGTGTCGATCTCTATGTGATGCCAAGCCAGCACGAGTCGGTGAGCGTCGCATTGATGTCCGCGATGCACTATGGCGCTGTTCCGCTGGTGCGCGCCATCGGCGGGCTTGTCGATGCAGTGGTCGATGTGAGTAGCCAACCTGATCGCGGTACCGGCTTCAGCTTTGTAGATTTCACGAAGACTGCCCTGTCGGAGGCCGTTCACAGGGCCCTGGCTGCCTTCTCTCATCAGACGCAGTGGCACGAAATCCAGCGGCGGGGCATGTCACGGGATTTCTCCTGGGAGTCCTCAGCCCGAGCGTATGTGGATCTCTATCACCGTGCTCAGAGAGTGCGAAAGTAGCGAGCGTATCGATGACGTGGCCTGAACTAACTCAGCGCAGCTTGATCCGGCTGCGCTGATTGCTGTGGGGCGCGGCTTCCCGGGGTTGGGTCGGACCAGTGACACAAGAGTCGCTCACCGAACCGCAGTCTGGAGAGAGCCGTCTGGGCGACGGAGCGGCGCTCCGGCGCCTGCTGCGTATCATCAGGTTCGGGATCGCGCCTTCGTGTAGTCATCAGGCGGACAAACTGGACACCTCACTACGACTCGGTTACTCTTGAAATGGAAGACTAGACTATGCGAAACACCGCCCGGCGCGTGAGATCTCAATCCTGGCTCTTCTGGTTCGCACTCCTTGGCGTCGTCGCTCTTGCCGGATCTGTCAGGTTCCACGATCTGGATTGGGATGAGGGCACGCACGTGCATCCAGACGAGCGGTATTTGACGATGGTCGTCAGCGCGGTGCGTTTCCCCGGTGAGCTGACAGGTCCTGATGGAGGGGCGGTGTGCAGCGGCTTCGGGTCGTGCCTGAAGCTGTATTGGAATAGCGCAGAGTCGCCCCTCAATCCTGCTAGCTACGACCAGTTCTCAGATTACGTATACGGGACGTTGCCGCTCTTTACCACGCGCGCAACAGCTCGGTGGGTGGATGGTGCCTGTGGGGATGCTCCGCAGGTGTTGGCCAGCCTCTATCGCCGGCTGATGTTTGGCACAACAGATCTCTGCACCCCAGGCACCTACACAGGCTACAGCGGCATCCATCTCGTCGGGCGCAGCCTCTCCGGGCTGGCTGATCTGGTCACCTTGCTGGGCTTGGTCCTGCTGGCCAGGACTCTCTATGGTGGGCGTACAGCGTTGCTCTCAGGCATGCTGTATGCTTTGGCGCCACTGCCCATCCAGCACGCCCACTTCTTCGTTGTTGACAGCTTCGCCACGGTCTTTGTGGTGTGGGCGCTGCTGTTCTGTGTGTTATCCACGAAACAGAACCGGTTGGCGTGGTTGATTCCGGCAGGGCTGGCCACCGGCCTTGCCGCGGCCTCCAAAGCCAGCGTGTGGCCGTTGGCAGCGATTGTCGCGGTTGCAGGCTTGTATCGCTCTACTCAAGAGGATGGTGGCGACGTCCGGCTGCGACGCCTGACTTGGCGATTGACGATCCCCGCAATGGCAGCACTCGCGCTGTGCGGCGCAGTTGCCGCACTGGCCTTCCGCACGGCGCAGCCCTACGCTTTCTCCGGCCCAGGCTTCTGGAACGTGGGGCTGAACACCGACTGGCTGCTGACGATGAAGGAGATCGGCGAGCTGATGCGAGGGCTGCGGGATGTGCCGTTTGGGCACCAGTGGACTGCGCGAACCCCGATCATTTTCCCCGGGCGCAATATGGTGGTCTGGGGATTGGGATTGCCCATCGGGCTGGCTGCCTGTGTGGGATGGGGCTGGATGGGACTGCAGCTGATGCGCCGGAAGAGAGCCGAGCATCTCCTTCCCTGGCTCTGGGGAACGGCCTTCTTCCTCTACCAGGCCACCCAATGGGTCAAGAACATGCGGTATCTGCTTCCGGTCTATCCGGTCTTTGTTCTCTTTGCCGCCTGGATGGCTGTCGCTGTGTCCTCACGGGCACAGAGTTCACAACAGGAAGGCGATGGCGAGTCATCTGTGCAGGTACCGTCTGGAGCTATTCACACCGCCCTCTCGGCGATCCATCGAGCTATCGTAAAGCCGTTGGCGCGTGCCTTGCCACATCTCCTCATAGCTGGCGCGGCGGTTTGGTGTCTCGCATTTCTGTCGCTCTATCGCAGCCCCCTCACACGCGTGGAGGCATCGCGATGGGTGTATGACAACGTGCCGACAGCGGTGGTACTCCAGACGGAGAGTGGCGAAGCCATCAACGTGCCCTGGAGTCCGGCCCTTACCCTGATGCCCGACCAGAACGTCGCTTCGGTCACTTTCATCGCACCAGAGACTGCGCGTGTCACGGCGATCTCGTTGCCTAAGATCGACGGCAGCAGTATCAATGGGAATCGCACGCTTCGGGTGGCTCTGGGGGACGGGATCGCCAGTGCAACGGTCCCCATACTGGGACTGGATCGGGCCGCGCTGTTAATGCGGCTTGACACTCCCGTTGATCTTGAGGAAGGGGAGATCATCGCGGTAGAGCTCGCCCTGGTCGATGGACCGGCTGTGTCCGTGGACGGCTCGGTGATCGCCAACGAGCATTGGGACGACCCGCTTCCGCTGCGTATGGAGGGGAGGGACGCGTTTTCCAATTGGTACCAGGGACTCAGCTCCAGCTCAAGCGGGCAAATCAACACCTACGACGAGGATACCGTACAGAAGCGCGCCGGCCTGCTCAACTGGCTGGACGAGGCCGACGTCATCGTGCTGTCCAGCAATCGCCTCTACGCATCGATCCCCAGGTTACCGCAGCGATATCCGCTGACAACCGAGTATTACCGTCTCCTGCTGGGTGGATACCTGGGATTCGACCTGGCCGCAGAGTTCGTCTCCTATCCGGCCCTGGGCGCGTGCCAGTTCCCGGATCAGGAGATACCTTTCCCCCTGGCAACACCCCTGACCACCAACGCAAAGCCCTGCTCGATTGACCTGGGGCCGGCCGAAGAGGCATTCAGCGTCTATGACCATCCGACGGTCCTGATTTACCGGAAGAACGACGACTACTCACGCGCCAACGTAGAATCTCTGTTGCCGAAGTCTCTGCTGGATGATGTGCGGTGGATGACGCCGCGCGAGGCGACCCAGAGCAGCCCGGAGGATGATGGGAGCTCGCTGCTGCTGTCAACCAGAATGCGCGCGGAACAGGAGCTTGGTGGGACGTGGTCCAAGCTGTTCAACACGAATGCCATCCAGAATACCAGCCAGCGTGTCGCCGTGGTTATCTGGGCTCTGTTCCTCACGCTCCTGGGCTGGATGGCCTTCCCGATCGTCTATCTGATGTTCCCCAACCTGCGCTGCCGCGGCTACGGTCTCTCCCGCGTGGTCGGCCTGCTGATGTGGGCCTACCTGGCCTGGTTGATGGCGAGCTTATACTCATCGACGAACTGCTCACCCGCTTCGGCAACCGGATCGACGCCATCGGCTTCA
>CBFCZM010000156.1:0-6466 GCA_965602565.1 uncultured Anaerolineae bacterium | reverse complement strand
TACCCCATCGCCTCAGCACATCTCCAGCCGCACCTTCCCAGTCTGCTCCCTCTCCTGTTCCGACGGGAGAGGGACGGGCACGTCCGCGGGCCCTGGGTGAGGGCCTACCCCATCGCCTCAGCACATCTCCAGCCGCACCTTCCCAGTCTGCTCCCTCTCCCGGTCCGACGGGAGAGGGACGGGCACGTCCGTGGGCCCTGGGTGAGGGCGCCTACCCCACCGCCTCCGCTCTCCCTATCAATTCCGCCTGCTCCACGGGCGCGAGGTCAACGAATCGGGTGTTGAATCCCGCAACCCGCACCAGCAGATCGCCGTGGCGCTCAGGGTGGGCCTGGGCATCGCGGAGCGTTGCCGTGTCCAGCGCAGCGATCTGCAGCTCCTGTCCCCCCTCGGCGAAGTAGGTCTCGACCAGCGAGAGCAAGTTCGCCTGCATCTCCGGGCGCTGCCACGCCGCAGCGGGCAGCGTGAGGTTGAGATTGGTGCCCCCCCGGTAATTATGCCCGGGATTGAGCTTCACCGCGCTGTTGAGAATCCCCGTCGGCCCCGTGTTGGCGGTCCCGGTCTCGGCCCCGATGCTGTCCGCCACCGGCGTCCAGGCCAACCGCCCGTCGGGCGAGGCCGCGATC
Organism: uncultured Anaerolineae bacterium; assembly: GCA_965602565.1. Classification (GTDB taxonomy): domain Bacteria; phylum Chloroflexota; class Anaerolineae; order B4-G1; family SLSP01; genus PWVB01. The sequence goes on along the minus strand of CBFCZM010000156.1, from coordinate 5,840 downwards.
TGCTTACCGTCGAAGTGGTGCAAGCTGCGCACGACGTGGCAGACCATATGCGGGGCACTCTGCAGCCGCGTGTCCACCGCGTCGAGCACGCGCTCCCGCATCTCCAGCAGCACCGGCGCATAAGCATCGACCCGCGGATCGCCGTTGCCCCACTTGGGCGCGGCCCGCAGTCGCGCGCGCAATGCACCGTAGCCCACGAAGTTGCACCGCATTGCCTCCGCCAACTCAGACATCGTCACGACCCGATCCTCAAAGACCACCCGCTCGATTGCAGCCAGCGCATTGACGCCATTCGTAATCCCGCGCTCGTAGGCGCTGGGCGTGTGGTAGTCCATCCCGACCATAAAATCCCGACCACGCGCCACACCGTTGTGCATCAACGCCGACGTGAAAGGCATCGGCATCCGCTCAGCCACGAGCCGCCGGTGCGCCTGTCCCCGCTCGCGCGTGGTCAGCGCGTGCTCGGCCATCCGCACCTCGAGCAGCTCCAGCAGCTCACCCATCGATGCGATGGCAGCAGGGCCCTCGTGCGAGAGGAGCACCTCGTTGAGCAAGCCCAGATACTGGATCGTGCCGCTGGTCGCCGTCGCCGACTCCGCTGAGCGCCCCGGGATACCGAGTTCATTGCAGCCGATCACACAGTAGTCCCAGGCATCGATGTCTGACACCCCGGCCTCGATGAAGCCCTGCACCGTCGGTGCATCGTTGATCAGGAGCGGCACGCTCACACCCGAAGCCAGCATCTCCAGCGCCCGACGCTTGATCTCGGCGTTGCCGTTGGGATGCCAGCGCAGGAAGAGGTGCGGATCACCGACCCGGACCAAGTCGCAGGCGTCCAGAAAGGCACGTGTCAGACGGTTGCACTGGTCATCCCCGGCGTGGTTCGCACCGCCGACGGTGATCGCCTGGGTCTTGGAGCCCCGGCCAAAGATCGAGTTCGCCGCGATCTTCAGCAGGAAGGCGCCCACAAGATCGACTGTCTCGGCGAGATCCAGGCTGTCATCCACAAGGGATGCCAAGACCCGGTCGGGCAGACCGATTGAGACCGAGAGGCCGTGCCCCTCGATGTGCAGGGCCAGCTGGACCAGCACGATGGCCTGAAGACCCTCAAAGAGATCCCGCGCCGGCTGCGACGGGACGCGGCGGCAAGCGTTGGCCACACGCAGATGAGCAGCGCGGATCAGCGGGTCGGTCGCCCGCCGACCAGCAGCATCTGCCGCCCCAGCGTAACGCCCGGCCCAATCCATCACAGCTTGGAGGGTTATCACCATCGCCTGGCGGGTCACCTGCTCAGGCTCAGTGCCGACGCCGGCGTACCTCTCGGCCTCGGTGACGATAGCCATCAGGCCCTCGTGCACCACGCGGTCGAGATCCACGGCCAGGTGGCCGATGCCGGCGTTGCCGCCGAAGCTGCGATCCGCCCAATAGTCGAGCATCTCCTGCGGGATCTGCCCCTCCAGCAGACCGTCCAGTTGCGGGTTCTCGTGGATGATCTGCGGCGGGTACTTGAAGCCATACTCCGGCACCAGCGTCCAGGCTCGCGGCCGGGTGGAGGTATTGCCCGCGAAGAACGGGTTCGTCTCGACATCCAGCGTCATCGTCCGGAGCACGTGCGCGAACGTCCTGGCCCGCCTGAGCGCCGGCGGATCGTCCTCGAGGCGCCGGTCAGCCTCTGTGACCAGCCGTGCTCGCTCCAGGCAGACCGTGTCCTCGGTCGACAACAACTCGTTGCGGATGCACAATACAACACTTCGCGTTGGGTTACCAGTTACCGGGTTCCCGTTATCAGTTGGCACGGTCACACGTCCCATTTCCCTTGGTCCTTGTCCCTGTTCCCCATAATAAGTAGCACAACGCTCCATCGCGTTCATCAATGCCGCAATGTTGGTCAGCGGCAGGCCGGGCATCAGACCGTGCCGCAGCATCAGGCCGCCCTCCCGGCTGCCCAGCTTGGTCACGGCCTCCAGCACCAGGGCATCGATATCATCCGGGGAGCCGAAGCGCGTGACGCGCTGGCGGTCCAGATCCAGATCGATGCATACCCGACCTGCAAATGTCTCAGCCAGCCAGTCCAGGCCGTTGACCAGGTCCTGGACGTTGATCACGTCGACGCCGCAGTCCAGCAGATCCCCAGCCAGCGTCCGGATATCACCATCCGAGTGCATGTGGACGACGCATCCGGCCCTGCGAGCCAGCGCCATCATGCGCACGTAGGGAGGCTTGATGTAGGTACGGAAATGCTGTGGCGACAGCATCGGCCCGCGCTGCATCCCCAGATCCTCCGGGAAGCCCAACCACTCTACACCGAGGTCAACATACCGCTGTACCAGCGCCGTGTTGAAGGTCTCGATCATCTCGATAAGCACTCCCAGCCGGGGCTCCTCATCGGACATGTCGAAGAGCAGCGCCTCATAGCCGCGGATATACGACAGCGTCAGGAACGTATGTCCGTGGCGGAGGCTCCCCTGGACCAGATCACCGCACTCGCGCGCCCGCGCGATGCGCGCAGCCTCCTGACACCAATCTTGCGCGCCCCACCCGTTCTGGGTCGCCGGATCCGGAGGGTGGTAGCACTCAAAAGCCTCCCAGCTCGGCAATGCCGGACGCGATACCGTGCCCGTGATTCCGTTCTCCAGCGTCTCCCACACACAGCCCCAGGAATCCGTATGGCGCCTACCCGCAATCCGCCACGGCGCGTATGCGGGCTTGATGGGCAATGATTGGGCTTTGAAGTTCGGGAAGAGCAGTGGGTGCTCGGCCATCAGCGCCTGCAGCGCATCCTGGGGATAGTGATGCCAACAGGCGTTGTTGATCCCCATCGTTATGGGGATGCGGTCAGGATGCTCGAAGCGCGCCGCCCGCAGAAGTCTCTCGCGATTCGACAACGGTGTCTGCCTCCCACTGTCAGGCTTACCAACGCCATCATAGCATCAAACACCGGAGGCACTAGAGAAAGGCAGGGCTATCACATTGGTATGGGCGAGCTGTCATCCTGATCACCGCCATCGCACGAAACCACGCGGTCCACGCTGCAAAGACTCGCGAGCATCGTCATCCTGAGCGGCTCAGGGAAAGTCCCCTCAATCCTTCAGCAGGAGAGCGAGGGATCTTGTCATTGCACGTGCTGCCGCATAAGCAGCACAAGAGCCCTCACTGGCCCGATCTGACACCGGGATTGACGTGTGGACCGTTACTCATGACACGCTGTCAGAGATCTGCCTGCGCATCCCAGGACAAGATCCTTCGCTCTCTTGTCGCGAGATTGGGGATGCTGCCTAGAGCCGCTCAGGATGACACGTATGCGTCGTGCTATGGTAGGCTGAACCGCGTAGCCTCTGGTGGTGGCAGTGATCGGGATCGGGATGACAGAGTGGGTATGGGCCCCAAAGCAAGAGCGCTGATCCTGACCGGCGAGGCGAGAGATCACAGCCCTGTATTGCTGGCCTTTGTGTTTGGCGGTATAGTTTGCCCAGAGACGATCGAGCTATACACTCACTGACATCTTCGCGACTAGCCCAGGTCAGTCCTTGCGCCGCCAACCAGCCCAGGCATGCAATGCTAAGGAGCACAACCAATGGAACAGATCCCCGCCAACTATGATGAAGATCGGGTGCCCGAATACACCCTACCGGACCCGCTGACGGCTCAGGACGGGACGCCGGTGACAGATGCCGGAGACTGGATGACGCGGCGCCGGCCAGAGCTCGTGGCGCTCTTCGAACACCACGTCTACGGAAAGACACAGGGGCGCCCTGAGACCCTGTCCTTCGAGGCAACAGACACATCGAACGTCGCGTTCGCGGGAACCGCGACCCGCAAGCAGGTCATCGTCCGGTTCAGCGCGGACGAAGCCGGTCCGGCGATGCACATCTTGATCTACCTACCCAGCACGCGATCAGGCCCGGTGCCCCTCTTCGTGGGACTCAACTTCCATGGCAACCACACGACCCAGGACGACCCAGGCATCGCGCTCTCCACGGCCTGGATGCGTGGCACACCTGAGATGGGCATCGAGAGCAACCGCGCCACCGATGCCTCACGCGGCAAGGCAAACGCCCGCTGGCCGGTCGAGATGATCCTGCGGCGTGGCTATGGGTTGGCCACCATCTACTGCGGCGACCTCGACCCCGACGCCGACGATGGCTTTGCCAACGGCGTCCACGCGCTCTTCCCGCGTGACGACAGCGCCGGCGATGCCTGGGCCACCATCAGCGCCTGGGCGTGGGGCCTCAGCCGCGCCCTCGACACCTTCGAGACGGATGCCGACATCGATGCGGCACGCGTCGCCGTTATCGGCCACTCGCGACTGGGCAAGACCTCCCTCTGGGCCGGGGCCACCGACCCGCGCTTCGCATTGGTCATTTCCAATGATTCCGGCTGTGGTGGCGCGGCGATCTCCCGCCGACGCTTCGGCGAGAGCGTGCGCCGAATCAACACGGTCTTCCCGCACTGGTTCTGCACCAACCACAAGCGGTACAACGACAACGAAGCTGCCCTGCCCATCGACCAGCACGAACTGATCGCACTCATCGCGCCGCGCCCCGTCTACGTCGCCAGCGCCGCCGAGGATCTCTGGGCTGACCCGCGCGGGGAGTTCCTGAGCGCCAAGGCCGCCGACCCGGTCTATAGGCTGCTGGGCACTGCCGGCCTCCCAATAGACGAGATGCCGCCCCTCCACACCCCGGCCCACGGTCGGATCGGCTACCACATCCGCGCAGGCGAACACAACATCACCAAGTATGATTGGGCGCAGTATCTGGACTTTGCGGACAAGCATCTGGGAAAGGAGTAGTGATACCATGCGCATCATCCAGTTCCTGGATCTTGAGGGGACACACCGGGTAGGGATCGTCCGGGACGCCGAGACGGTGGACGCACTCGCAGGAGAGCAGACCGTCTATAGCCTGGCGCTCGAGGCAATCCGCAGCAGTAAGTCGCTGACCCAGGTGCTCAGCGAGCAGACCGCCGACCGGCACGTCGACTACGCCACCCTGGTCACCGAACGGCGCATCTTGGCTCCCCTTGACCACCCTGACCCGGCCCATATGCTGGTGAGCGGAACGGGGCTGACCCACCTGGGCAGTGCCGATGCCCGCGACCAAATGCACAAAGGAGACGCGGCCTCGGCTGAACCCCTGACCGACAGCATGCGGATGTTCAGGATGGGAATCGAGGGCGGCAAGCCCGCTCCGGGTGAGACCGGCGTCCAACCCGAGTGGTTCTACAAGGGCGACGGCGGGATCGTCACCGCTCCCTACCGACCGCTGCTCGGTCCGCCATTCGCTCTGGACGGCGGAGAAGAGCCCGAGATTGCAGGCCTCTATATCGTGGGGTTCGACGGCACACCCTATCGACTGGGCTTCGCCCTGGGCAACGAGTTCTCAGATCACGTCATGGAGAAGCAGAATTACCTCTACCTCGCCCACTCCAAGTTACGCCCCTGCACCTTTGGCCCTGAACTGCGGCTGGGGGAGCTTCCCAAAGACGTCCGCGGCGCCTCACGCATCCTCCGCGCGGGCAGCGTTGTCTGGGAAAAGCCCTTCCTGAGCGGGGAACTGAATATGTCGCACACAATCGCCAACCTGGAATACCATCACTTCAAGTACCGCCAGTTCTGCCGACCCGGCGACGTGCACGTGCACTTCTTCGGCACGGCGACCCTGAGCTTCGCCGAGGGCATCACCCTGACGTCGGGCGACGAGATGGAGATCGAGGCCGAGAGCTTCGGCCGGCCGCTGCGCAATGCCCTGGCCATCAGCTCGCTAACGGATCACACCATCAGCGCGCTGTAGAGCGCCAACTCGACAATTGAGGAAAACACCGCACCTGTGGTAACATGA
>CBFCZM010000155.1:0-6480 GCA_965602565.1 uncultured Anaerolineae bacterium | reverse complement strand
TGGTCGGCATCAATACCGGGACACTCTCCCTCTTTGGTGGGCGGAGCCTCTTGATCTTCGTGCAGGGCATCAACACCGTCGTCCGGCTGATGACGGTCTTCCCCAATCTCAAGACTCCGAGCGGCGGCATGGCGTGGGCACTGCTCATCTGCCAGCTAGCAGGACTTGCGCTCTCATGGTACGCCATGGTGGAGATGGAACGACGGCCGCTTCAGAGCCTGAAGTTGAGACAGGCCTAGCCTAACGTCGGCCGCATATCGAAGCCTGGAGCGTCCGTGCAGAACGCGTGACGCTCCCTCCACCGAGGTTGACAAGGAAGCCTTTTGCGCTAGAATGATGGTCCGTTGCCTACCCCATTGAGGCCGCCACGATGCGGCCTCTTTGATTGAGGCGCAATCGGTCGGACTATGAAGGTATCTCACTAAGCGAGCTTAAGGCACTACGGAGGAAACAGGATGGAAGCAATACAGTTGCACGCGGAGCCGCGCACGGTCATCGGCAAGAAGGTCAAGCTCCTGCGGCACAAGAACATCGTTCCCGGCGTTATCTATGGTCGTCACATGGATCCCATCGCCGTCCAGTTTGGTAAGCGCGAACTCACCACAGCACTCAACCGGGTCGGCACCAGTGCAACCCTGCAGGTTGAGGTAACCGGCTCTTCGGAGCCCTACCTGGTCATCTTCCGCGATGTTCAGCACCACGTCATCCTCCGCGATGTCGTGCACGTGGATCTCCAGGCACTGAGCTTGACGGAGACCGTGCGCGTGCCTGTGAACATCGTGATGGTCGGGATCGCGCCGGCAGTCGAAGCCGAAGCCGGCGTTGTCATGCAAGTACTGCAGGAAGTTGAGATTGAGGCGCTCCCCACGGCCCTCATTCCTGTGATCGAAGTCGACATCTCGGGCCTCACCGAGATCGGCAACTCCATCAGCGTGGGTGATCTCGAGGTTCCCGCAGGCGTCACCATCCTGAACAATCCGGATGTGACCATCGTCCAGGTGACCTACGAGGCCATTGAGGAAGTCGAGGAAGAAGAGGTCGAGGAAGATCTCCTCGGTGAACCACTTGCGGAGGGCGAGGAAGGCGAGGAGAGCGCAGAGGAAACAGAGGAAGCAGAGGGCTGATCTCTGCACCCATGCCGGCGCCTGCACAAGGCAGGCTACTGACGACAACAGGCGGGGCCATGGGCCCCGCCTGTTCGGTTTCATCGGCGGCACCGCCGCGGCCCCCACGGGCCTCCCGAAAGAAAGCCGCGATCCTCAGTCTGACCCAGATATCGAGTGAGGCCCAACTGAGGACCGCGGATCGGTCCATCAGGTCACAGATTGATCTAGCGGTCGGCACGCTGGCGGCGCTTGCGGGCCTTCCGCCGCGCCCGAGAGATGCCCTTGCGCTTGGCGATCCGCTCTTCCTCACCCTTTGTCACGAAGTACCGCCGCCTACGAAGCTCGCTCAGGATGCGATCCCGTGACACCTTGCGTCGGAATCGCTTGATCAGGCTTTCACTTGACTCATTGTCGCGTCGTACCACATACGTCATCCGTCCCGCCTCCTTCGATACTCAATACACCTACACCACTGCGGATAATGCCATCCCGTTCTGCGGAGCATCGTACCAGAATCTGGTTCTCTAACCATACCATGAAGGCGCACAACGTCAAGCACGGTCGAAACCTTGAGCTAAACGCCGGTTTGTGGTATCATGGGGTAGGTGGTGTATCATGTCGCCGGGGCTGTTCGCCCGGCAGGGATGCGAAAGCCCTATCCAAGACCGATCCGCGTTAGTATTCTGATCCACGACTGGGTTTGATCATCGCCGGGGCCGAGATGGTTTGGCTCAATGAACGGCTGCCAGAGCTGGAGTGGCGGCTAAGGGTCACAACGACACCGGGTGACCCACTGCTCAGGACTCAGCAGCACCAACGCGCAGCCGTGGATCCTGACGGATCCGGCCTGCATCAGGTCCGGTGCAGTGTGTGTGGGAAGAGGGGGTCGCAGCAAGCGGGAGGATACGTATGTACAATATTGGCGATGCAGTCTTTCACCCCACCGGCGGCGCTGGGATCATCACGAAGTTGGAGCGTATGCCGGCGATCAAAGAGGGACTGAGGTTCTACCGGATCCGTATGCTGGAAAGAAACAACACCGTGCTCAGAGTTCCAGTCACGAAGGCAGAGGAGTTGGGGCTACGACCCGCGCTCGCTGAAGGGGAAGTCGGACAGATACTGGACATCCTCTCGGCCCAGCCGGCGGAGCTACCGCAGGCACACACGGCTCGCTACAAGGAGTGCCAGGCAAGATTGGCCACAGGCGATACCAGGACCCTCGCGGCACTCATCCGGGATCTATCCTGGCAGCAGATCGTCGCCAGCAAACTGAATGCGCCGGGACAACGCATTTTCAAGCGCGCGAAGCGGCTGTTGGCAGGCGAGCTTGCCGTTACTCAAGAGACGGACGTGCAGGCCGCGGAAGAGCAGATTCGCGATGCCCTGAGAGGTATGGCGCTGACCGTGTGAGTTCCGCGGGCTCATCTCGCACCCTCACCCACCAAAGGCTTCAAGGAGACAGAACCTGAATGGCAAAAGAAGAAAAGATCGAAATGCTGGGCACCATCGTTGAGGCGCTCAAAGGAACGAAGTTCCGGGTCCAGCTCGAAAATGGACACGAGGTCATCGGCTACCTGAGCGGCAAGATGCGACGCTACTACATCCGCATCTTGCTTGGTGATCGCGTCAGATTGGAACTCTCACCTTACGACCTCAACCGTGGTCGCATTGTCTACCGGTACAAGAAGGGTCAGCGCCAACTCGCCTAGCTTCAGTTCCCCGTACCACACCACACATTCCTGCGGCACACAGACCCCGCGCGGCGGGTGTTGGTATACGGCGGATTGGCTTCAGCACGAGACCATGCCCATCGCAAACGGGCCGGCATGATGCCGGCCCATTGACGTTACTCCTGTTGAGGCGACGCCTGCTGGTGCTACTGCGCCGCGGCGGCCTTCATCCGAGCAATGACACCCTCGGCCAGATGCGATGGGACCACATCATAGCGCACGAATGCCATCGAGTAGAGCCCGCGAGCCTGCGTGAGAGCACGTAGGTTGGTGGAGTAGGTTTGCATCTCGGCCAGCGGAGCCTCGGCCTTGACCACAACCCTGGCGCCCTCCTGGAGCATACCCTGAACCCGACCGCGGCGCGTATTCAGATCCGACATTACGCTGCCGGCGTACTCTCCGGGCACCGTGATCGTGTACAGGTACACCGGCTCCAGTAGAACGGGGCGAGCCTCGTTGAAAGCCTCTTTGAAAGCCTCACGACCCGCGATCTGGAACGCGATGTCCTTGGAGTCCACCGGGTGCTCCTTACCGTCAGTGACGGCACACCGGACATCCACAATCGGGAATCCGACCAGGATGCCCTGGGTCAGCACCTGCTTCACGCCCTTCTCAATCGAAGGACGGAAGGAGGTGGAGATGTGACCACCGTAGACCTCCCAGACGTACTCGAAGCCACTGTCACGTCCGGTAGGCTCAACGCGCACGTGGACCTCTGCGAACTGACCGGCACCACCAGACTGCTTCTTGTGACGGTACTGTGAGGTGCCCGCAGTAGTGACGGTCTCTTTGTACGGAACCTTGGGGGTCTTGGATTCGAGCCCGACATTGAACCGAGACATCATCCGGCGCACGGCGGTCTCGACGTGCGCGTCGCCCATGCCCGAGAGAATGGTTTCGCGGGTCGTGGGGTCCTGCCGCCACTTCAACGTCGGATCCTCTTCGCACATCCGCGAGAGCGTCGTACCCATCTTGGCCGTATCCGCCTTGCTGCTCGGGGTGATGGCGACGCTGAAGAGCGGTTCGGGGAAGAGCGGGCCGCGTAGCAGCAATGTGTGACTCTTGTCGCACAGAGTATCGCCGGTCATAGCGTCCGCGACCTTTGTCACAGCGCCAATGTCTCCTGCATGCAACACGTCCACCGCTACCTGCTCGTTGCCGCGCATCGAGTAGAGCTGGGTGAACCGCGCCGATTCTCTGCTGGTAGCATCGTAGACCGTGTCACCGGCCGCAACCTGCCCACCGAAGATCTTGAAGTAACTGATCTTGCCCACGTAGGGATCCGCCATGGTTTTGAAGATGATCGCAGCCAACGGGGAGTCATCGCTAATCGCGAGATCCTCAGTGCCCGCCGCTCCCTCGGCCTCAAACGTGAGACCCGCCGGGGGTGGCGCAATGCTGACCAGCAAATCAAGAAGCGCGCCCAGACCGACCATATCCTCAGTGCCGCCCGCGCTTGCCAGGACCGGCACCCAATCACCGCTGCCGATCACCACGCGCAGCCCGTTGGCGATCTCCTCGGCGGTGATCTCCTCATCGTCAAAGTACTTCATCATCAGCTCTTCGTCGGCCTCGACTGCAGCCTCGACAACTTGACCGTGCAACTCCTCCACCTGGGCCGCCATCTCAGCAGGGACCTCGGACGGCTCACTCCCGGCGCCCAGATACGCTTTCCGCTCCAGGAGATTGACCACGCCCCGGAAATCGGACTGCGAGCCGATGGGCAGTAGCAGCGGCAGGAACTGCGCGTCGAAGACCTCGCCAAGCTGGGCGAGCGTCTTGTCGAAGTCGGCGTTCTCACGATCCATCTTGTTGACAATGACGGCTCGGGGCAGCGATTCGTCGTCAGCATATCCCCACGTCAGTTCCGAACCCACCTCCACGCCGGCGGCGGCGTCGAGAACCACGGCGGCCAGTTCGCAGACCCGCAGACCGCTGCGGACCTCACCGACGAAGTCCGTATACCCGGGGGTGTCGAACAGGTTGAGTTTGGTCTGCTTCCATTCCAGGGGAGCCACAGCCATACTCAGCGAGATCTGACGTCGAGTCTCTTCCTCGTCGAAGTCAGTCGTCGTTGAGCCGTCCTCCACCTTCCCACGGCGGCTGATGGCTTTGCTGAGGAAGAGCATCGCTTCCACCAACGTCGTCTTGCCCGATGACCCGTGGCCGACGAGAGCGATGTTCCGGATCGTATCTGTAGTATATTCTTCCATCTACACTCCCTCCCAGAAGTAGCGTCCTGTGACACGCTTGACTCGCACGCTCTACTATACGCAAAAACGGCCACATGGCCGTTGAAATCCCATAGATGAACGGAAATATATTGTAATGCGAATGTACTGGAAGTCAACGCGTCCCCCCAGGAGCTTTCGCACTTGCGCGCAAACACGAATCACTTGTCATCTCGAACGGTTCAAGGGCGCAACCGGCCCTCCTGACGGCCGAAGTGAGGAATCTTGTGTCACATCAGCGTACGCCCCGCTCAATCCAACAGGAACGCTTCGAAGACCTGGTTTCCCAGTAGGCGTCCGCGTTCCGTAAGGCGAACCCGTTTACCATCCCACGTGAGCAGCCCGATGTCGGTGAACTTCTCGATGGCTGATCCGTAGACCTCGTCCAGGTGCACGCCGAACGCAAGGTGGAACCTGGTAGCGGAGACCCCTTCCGCCAGACGCAGCCCCATCATCATCGTCTCACTGTAGACCATACGCGCCGCCAGCACCGAGTCGGTGAATCCCCGCAGCCGGCCGCTTCGCATGGCGTTGACATAGACCCGCGGGTGCGGGTGATTGCTCCACCGTCGCCCCCGGAACCACGAGTGCGCGCCCGCCCCAAGCCCGATCCAGGGCTGGTTGCGCCAGTAGATGAGATTGTGCTGCGAGATGTGAGGGCCAAGACCCTCTGTAAGGCCGTGTGGGGGCAGAGCCCATATCGCGGGCGCGGGCCCGGTGCCGCGGGCCCAGTTCGAGATCTCGTACTGCCAGAATCCCGCAGCGTGTAGCGCCTCCGAAGCCGCCTCGTACATATCAGCAGCCAGATCAGGATCGGGCGTGGGAATACTGTGCAAGCTGAGCGCTTCGGCCAGCGGCGTGCCGGGCTCCAGTGTCAACGCGTAGAGCGACAGATGGTCAGGCTCCAGCGCCAGCGTCTGTTCCAGAGTGATCCGCCAATCCGCCAGCGTCTGACCCGGCAGGCCGAACATAAGGTCAACGCTAATCTCCTCGAATCCCGCGGCCCGGGCCAGATGATAGGACGCTACCGCCTCTGCCCAGGTATGGATGCGCCCGAGCATCACAAGCTCCCGGCTGTGGCATGACTGCACGCCGAAGCTGAGCCGCGTAACGCCGGCGGCCTTGAGTTCGGCCAGATACTCACCATCGACGGTCCCAGGATTGGCCTCCAGCGTCACTTCAGCTCGCCACGGTAGCCCCATGTGGTGGCGGACTGCCTGGATGACGGAGGCGATCGCCGAGGCCTTCAGGAGTGAGGGTGTGCCGCCGCCGAAATACAGCGTCTGGGCCTGAATGTCGGCACCACGCTCCGCACGCAGGGCGATCTCGTAGTTGAGTGCCGAGACGTAGGCCTCCTCAAGCGACAACAGACCGGCATAGGTGTTGAAGTCGCAGTATGTGCATCGCTGGACA
>CBFCZM010000154.1:0-6540 GCA_965602565.1 uncultured Anaerolineae bacterium | reverse complement strand
GGCGTGAGCGGGTAACGCACGCGGAAGACCGTGCCAGTGCCCGGCTGCGACGTGAAGGACACCGTGCCCTCAAGATATCGCTCCGTCAACAGCTTGATGGCATAGGTACCGGTGCCCCGTCCCCGGCCTTTCGTCGAAAAGGAGCGCTCGAAGATCTGGTTCCGCACCTCGTCGGGCATCACGGCGGCGTTGTGTACCCAGAACTCAATCCCATCCATCTCCGCTTTGCTACAGCCGACAGAGACGGTTTCACCCGGCTGAGAGGCCTCGATCGCGTTCTTCAAGAGGTTGCCCAGGACGCGACCCAGGAGCCCTGTGTCACCCACAAACTCGATCTCATCGATGCCAGGCTCCAGTTCCAGAACACGATCGGTGGCCAACTCGTGGGTTGCGTACGATTGCAGCAGGCTCTCCAGAAACAGGCGTGCCTCAACGGTATCCGGTGTGAGCTCAAGCGTCTGATTCTCCATCTTCGATAGATCACGCTGCGTCACGATCTCGTCGATCAACCGTTCGGACACCTGGTTGATGATGTCCTTGATCGCAGTTTCATCCTCACCCGGCTCCAGCGACAACATAAGCTTGACCGCGCCATCGATGATGGTTGCCGTATTGAGGATGTCATGGAAGAAGGTCTGCTCCAGGACCTGGCGCCGCTTCTCATCGGTGATGTCCTCAGCCGCCATCAGGACGAAACTCTCGTCGTTGAGCATCAACGGCATCGACGTAACGCGCAGATCCAAAGCCGGCGGATCCAGCCCCGTGTCGCGCACAACGCGGCACTCCTCTGCACACACACGGCCCGCCAGAGCGCCCATTAGCGCCCTGTTGGCACCGCAGTAACGACAGAACTCCGTCGTTCCACACGTAGCGCCTTCCTCCAAAGCATGCTGGCACATCAATACTTCGCCCGGATATTTGCCGATCAACCTCGACGCCGGCACATCCAAGAAGGCGAGCAAGGACCGGTTTGCATAGATGACCTGGCGATGCGCGTTGACCAACATGACAAAGGTCGGCATGGCTGACAGCAACTCGTCAACCCTTTCCATTTCCTGGATGTCACGCACCTGGCACTCAAGCTCACCCACGTCCATCAAGTCCTGCAGCACGGTTTCCCCAGCCGCCTCTCCCTGATCAACAACCATATCATCGCTCCCTGTCTGAATAGAGTGCCGGATATTTGTCTCGAAACTCAGCCAGCAATTCGCCGAAGACCGTCGGGGCATGCGGCGCTAGCTGCTTGAGCATCTCCAGAGCCACACGGCGGATCTCCCATTGCGCCTCCGGCGCCAACCGAAGCCTGAAGAAGTGCCGCAATCCACGGAAGTTCATCGTCATCACGATGCGTGTCTCAGCAGCGTTGGGCAGGACAAAGCGGGCATCCTCTTTGCGGATTCCCAGCCCACGCAGCTCGCCGTATACGTCCTTTACCTGTTCTGCAAACGAGGACCACACCTCATACGTCTCGGGCGATGCCTCAATGGCATCAGGCACCACGAGGTCGGGATCGGACATATCCACGTACCGCTGGCTCTCCTGGCTGTAGGAGGCCAGCCGGTGGCGTACCAGCTGATGAGAGCACGCCCGGCTGATGCCGGAGATCTCAAATGTCGCACTGGCGTGCTCGATGATGCTCTCGTGCCCATCCTTCAACCGGGCCCGCAAGAAAGCTGCCGGATTGCCTCGGCTCTCACTCCGGTAGCAGACACGCGCGGCATGCTCGATCAGGGCTTCCGGCGTGCCATCACCCCCAAGGTACTGCGTCATTGCTATCAACTCGACCTTCATCGCGGCAGGCCCCTTTATCTACCAACTATCTACGACATCGTGGCCGCGCGCCGCGCCATCTCGGCACGCAGCTTCACAGCATCTCTTGGATAGACGAAGTAGAAGCCGGAGTAGAGGATACCGCAGATGATCCACGGGAAAGGAATCGTCCACAGCAAAGCGCGGGTGAAGCCAATCCTGTCAGCAAGTGATCCGGCGATGTAGGCAGCCAGTGCGGCGAATCCGCTCTCGACGAACGTCGTCATAGCGAAAGCCGTCGCCCGCAATTCCGGTGGCACGGCCCCCAACATCATCGGTTCCTTGGCGCCCTTGCCGGGCCAGCTGATCAGCAACGCCGTCAGAAAGCACAGTGCGAAGACGGCCCCAAAGCTCCAGTTGTCGGTCATCGTGAACAGTATATAGGTCAACGGAATGCCAGTGAAGATGGAAACCTGACCGACGATGGTTCGGCCATACTTGGGACTCCTCGTCTCGGCCCAGTCACCCAGGATCCCGCCGATGATGTTGCTGAGCGCCGTTCCCACGACGATACCGGCGAAGGCCAGCGTCGCACTCCCCTGAGGGTGACCAAACGTGATGGCCTCCGTCATACCCCGCACATCCACAAGCCAGGAGATCAGATAAAGGCCCATCACCACCCAGGGCATACTGCCGGCCAGTCCCTGCAGAATCGCAACCCAGATGGTGGGGATAGCCAGAACTTTGGGAATATCGGTGAACTCAGCGCGATACTTGCTGGCCTCCTCTACGGTGATCTTGCCCTGAAGCTCAGGCTCCGCGCTGCCGCGAACGGGTTCTTTGACCAGCAGAGCGACTAGCACACCGGAGACGATGCTGAAGCCGCCCAGCACGAAAAAGCCCCAACGCCAGAGGGCCGGCGTCGCCAGCATCCCCAGGCCCAGTGTGCCGATGATAATGCCCAGCACGCCAATGGCTTCAAGGATACCCAGCGCACGTCCACGCTGGTTAGGGGGAAACGTATCCGACATCAGGGAGAACGTCGCGGGCATCAGGCAGCCCAATCCGATCCCGGAGATAGCCCGGATCGCCAATAACTGGCCGAAGTTCTGGCTGAGCCCGCATGCCAGGGTCCAGATGCCCCAGATGCCGGTGCCGAAGATAATGACCTGCTTCCGCGACAAGCGGTCGGCGGCAAATCCCCAGAAAGGAGCGCTGATCGACTGGAGGATATTGCGAATCGTACCGATCAGGCCAAGGGCCGTATAGTCAAGCCCCCACAACGCCCTGATCGTGGGAAAGAGCACGGACAGGGCCTGCCCCTCACCCTGATCGATGAAATAGCCAAAGGCCAGCGCAACAAGAGTCCAGATCCGAGATCGCCTGGTCGGTTCGGTTGGGGTCGCCATAGTTCCTCGTCACGGGTGGGTTGATCGATGGCAGGATTATGCCATAGGACAGGTCCTGTATCTACGGCTATCTCACCACGATACTGACTAACCTACCTCGTGGCACCATAACCTTGACAACTTGCTTGCCTTCCAGATGGCGCTGCACGTTTTCATCCGCGAGAGCTGCCATCTTGATGGCTTCCTCATCCGCGTCCGCACTCACCGTTACGCGACCGCGCACGCGACCGTTGACCTGCACGGGGATCTCAAGCGTCTCCTCCACCAGCATCGCCTCGTCCCAGGTCGGCCACGACTGCGTGTGGACGCTGTACGGCTTGCCCAATAGTGCCCAGAGTTCCTCAGCCATATGCGGCGTCACAGGCGCTAACATCAACAGCAGTGCGGTAACGGCCTCATCCCAGATCTCGGTGGACCAATACGCCGGCTTGGCCTTGCTCAGAGCATTGGTCATCTCCATCAGGCGCGCAATGGCAGTGTTGAAGCTGAAGTTCTCAAGATCCGCCGTCACACTCTTGATGGCATAGTGCATGGCCCGCAAGAGCTCCCGCATAGCAGCATCACTGGAGGCTTCCTTCGTGCGGGGCGCCTCGGTCGCGATGTTCCAGACCCGATTCAGCCAGCGGATCAAACCTTCCATGCCCCGGCTGTCCCACGGACCACCTTGTTCCCAGCGCCAGCCGAACATCAAGTAGGCGCGCACCGTGTCCGCACCATACTTGGCAACCAGGTTGTCCGGCGCCACGACATTCTTCTTGCTCTTAGACATCTTCTCGACATCCAGGTGATGGAGAATGTCGGCAAGGTCCCCATGACCTTCCCTACCGGGGACCACGACGGGCATACCCTCATTCACCAACACCACCGTAATCGCGCCGTCCTCAGACGTGCAGACCTTCAGGCTGACGTCGTCACGATCCATCAACTCACCGCAGACACGGGTGTCGCTGCTCACCGGATCGGGCCAGCTCTTCTGATCCTCGAAACTGTAGGCAGTCAAGCTCTGGGCATGAAAGGCCGAACCCACCCAGGCCCCCTTGACGTCAACGCAGTCACCGGGTCGCGGCTCGCCCAGGATAATGCCCTGGCTGCGATACTGTAGCATCGGCTCGTCGAAGCTCACCAGACCGGCATCACGCATCGCCTTGGTAAAGAAGCGTGTATAGAGCAAGTGCATCACGGCATGCTCCGCACCACCGGTGTAGGTGTCAACCGGCGCCCAGTACGCCATCTCCTTCGGATCAATCGGCGTCGCATCACCGGTCACCGATTCACCTTCGCGGTAGTAGGGACTTAGGTAGGCGTATTGGTACCACGACGAGCAGACAAAGGTATCCATGGTGTCCGTCTCGCGCATCGCCGGGCCACCGCACTTGGGGCACGTCGTGTTCAAGAAGCCCTCGTGGGTCTTGAGCGGGCTCTCGCCCGTGGGGCGGAAGTCCACGTCATCCGGCAGCAGCACAGGCAGATACTCATAGGGCACCGGGACCGTGCCACACGTATCGCAATAGATGATAGGGATTGGAGTTCCCCAGTATCGCTGGCGGCTGATCAGCCAGTCGCGAAGCCGGTAGTTGATGGCGGCCTTGCCGACGCCCTTTCCGGTCAACCAATCAGTGACAGACTTCACGGCGACGTCGCCAGGAGTGCCGTCAAAAGCACCGGAGTTGATCATCGGACCGTACTCATGGTGGAGAAGCACATCGCCGTAGAACTCACAGTTGCTTACCATCTCCATGGCGGTCCGATTGGGGCTCACCGGAGGGTAAAGCGCCTTGCAGCGCGCCAAGATCTCCCGATCAGACGCGATGGAGTCGAGCTTCTTGACCCCATCCTCAAAGATGAAGTGCCAGCCGGTACCCACCACCTCGTTCCAGTTGCCGGGCAGCAGGCTCGAGCGCATAAGCTCGACATAGCGCGTGATCTCTTCATCTCCCGAGAGGGTAACGAAGAAGCCCTGACCCATGTTGCCCACCGGCCCAGCCTCGAATTGGAACCCGCCCTCACGCAACTGTGCCTCAAAGCCCTCTGGTACCGAACCGGGCCAGACTTGGCTCTTCGCCCTGCCGTCAGGCCGCTTGATCACAGGGATGATGGACAGACCAAACTTCTGCGCGAACTCGAAGTCACGCTCGTCGTGCGCGGCGACGCCCATGATCGCGCCGGTACCGTACCCCATCATCACGTAGTCCGCCACCCAAATCGGGATACGGGCGCTATTGACGGGGTTGATCGCGTACGCGCCGGTGAAGATGCCCGTCTTCTCCTTGTCGGTGCTCAGGCGCTCGATCTCAGTCTGGCGGCCCGCCTGGACCTGGTATGCGCGCACCTCCTCATTCAGCTCGGGCCTGGTGATCACATTGACCAGCGGATGCTCCGGTGCCAGGACCATGAACGTGGCTCCCCAGAGCGTGTCCGGGCGGGTCGTGAAGACCCCCAGATTGCCCATCGCAGGATCGACGTCATCCGGCAGATCCTCCGGCGCGACCCTGAAGACGACGCTGGCGCCCTCGCTACGCCCAATCCAGTTGGTCTGCAGCAGGCGAATAGGGTCGGGCCAGTCGATCTTGGAGAAATCAAGCAGCTCGTCGGCATAGTCCGTGATCTTCCAGAACCACTGCTTCAGGTCCTTCTTGATAACCGGTGCGCCACAACGCTCACAGATGCGCTCGTCGCCGATCACCTGCTCCCTGGCCAGCGTCGTCTTGCAGGACGGGCAGTAATCCACGGGCGCCTGCTTGCGATAGACCAGCCCCATCTCATAGAACTTAAGGAAAAACCACTCATTCCAGCGATAGTAGCCGGGGAGACACGAAACGGCCTCCCGATCCCAATCAAACATCGCGCCCATAGAATGGAGTTGCTGACGCTCGCGGTCGATATTCCTGAGCGTCCATCCCTTGGGGTGGATGCCTCGCTGGATCGCGGCGTTCTCGGCAGGTAGACCAAAGGCGTCGAACCCCATCGGGAAGAGCACATTGTATCCCTGCATCCGCTTGAAACGGGCCCGAACGTCGCTGGGCGCCATAGCGTACCAGTGGCCGATGTGAATGTCACCGCTGGGGTAAGGAAGCATCGTAAGGGCATAGAACTTGGGTTTGTCATGATCGATGACAGCCTCATACAGCTTGTCATCCTCCCACTTCCTCTGCCACCTAGGCTCGATCTCCTGCGGATTGTATTCGGCCATTGTCATTCCTCCTTGAAACCCGCAAACTCACTGCCGCGTATTCTACTCTAGCGAGGCGGAAAAGCCAGACCTCGCATTGCCTCACCCTCAACGCATTCTTCTGCCTTGTGCTACACCCATCGCTGGCGGATCTGCAACTGCAGACGGAGGCACAGCCAAAACGGGCCTTGGTAGTCTTCCGTATCTTGGCGT
>CBFCZM010000153.1:0-6588 GCA_965602565.1 uncultured Anaerolineae bacterium | reverse complement strand
CCACCTCGCTGTGGTTTTCTCAGCCCATTATCTCCTCTTTGCCCCCAAGGTGAAATGCTCCCCGCGTTGTGCAGACCATTGACTATGCTATACTGCTCGGAGAAGGCAAGAGGTCAGTATGGCAAAACGATCAATCCAATTCATCTCTCCTCAGAAGTCGGGCCAGTTGACCCGCTTGGCCGATCGAGTTCGGCTGAGTCTTGTCGAGTATTCAGGCGCGGAGGTCGACTACAACGCCGTCGGTCTGCAGACGCTCGACGAGTGGATCGAACGCCACGTGGAACGGTTCCCCCAACCCTCACAGGAAATCCGTATGGTGTGGGGAGCATTCCTGGGCGAGACGTTCCGGCGCCGCTTCAACGGACAATGGGGCATTGACGCCTCATCACGGCACGCACAGCTGGGCATCGTCTGTTCGCGAGTTGGCCAGGGCCTTATCTTTGTGGATGTCATGGATCAGGTCAGCCGCCGCATCAGCAGCGGCATGAACGAATCTCTCGCCTTCTACTACACTATCAAAGGCGTTGAGATAAGATCAACGTAGTTTCCACCCTCAACTTTGTGGCTCCACACGGTCACCAGAACCCAAGCCCCCCGAAGTGGGGAGCTTGTCGTTGACGAACTAGAGTCGCCGCAAGATCTGCGTCAGCTCAGCCGCGGTGGCAACCACCAGAGGCTGGTACTCCAGCCCCGCATAGTGGGTCAGGAAGAAGATCCCCAGGTCACTGGGCCACATCTGGGGATTCACCGCGATCACCCGCCGCTTGGTCGGGCCAATGCCAGCGTCATCCGCACTGCCTCCCACCGTCCACCTGCGCCGAGCCCAGATGCCGCTGTCAGAGATAGCCTGGAACCAGACATCCCCGGCCCCCGGCGGCAGAAGCACATAGGTGCGCTCGTACTGCTCACGGGGCATGACATATCCTGATGGAGCAGGCTCCTCAGGTTCGGGTTCGGCCTCCGGCTCTATCACAGGCGCCGGTGCAGCGGCAACGTCGAAGACCAGCGTGCCTGCCTGGCCGGCATCGGAAGTGACGCAGACTTCATATTGCCCCGGCGCGACGGCGACGCACCGGCATACCGCACTACCATTGACGATACGCGTGGGCTTCCGGAATATCCGGTCATCAGAGAACGAGATGGTCAGATGCTCCGCACCCAACCCCCCGGTCGCCGACACCTCAAACGACTGCCCCGTCATCACGTAGGTCGGCGTCAGCTCAATACTCAGCGGCTGCGCCGCTGGGACCGTCGCCGTAAGCCGCATATCATCGATGTAGGCATCGCAGTGTTTGAAGGGCCAGAGAACCGTGCTGCGGACGAAGACAGTGACGGTGTCCGCCGCTGCAACGGCTTCCACCGGCTGGATCTGGGCGAAGGCATTGTAGATATGCGCGCCCTCGCCCCATACAATGCGATCGGACCAGGGATCAACACCCCCCGTGGGATCGATGCCCACTCTGAACGTGAAGTTCCGAATGCCGGTGGCCGGAGCACCCGGATCTCGTACGTGCTCGCTCGCCCGTACGAAATAGGGTGCAGTCCCCGCTCCATCACTGTGGCGTGGATTATCCTTGGTCGTGGACCAAGCATGCGCCCAGCCGGTCGCCTCCAACCGAGTTCCCGGGGTGATGCCGGTCACCTGTTGATAGAGACCGGCGTCGTGGATTCGGAAGAAGGTAAAGAACTTCAGAGAACGCTGGCCGCTGCGCACACGCAGGGGGTCGAGGAAAGGCGGCTCCCGGTTGATCACGTGCATCTCGGGCCGGCCGTAGCCATTCGGGTTGCCGGGGTCGTGAGGCACCGGCCCGCCCTCCTTCCAGAAGCCGACCCACTCTTCGGGCACGAATATCTCGCCGAATTCCTGTCCCGTGGCCGTTCGCCGCCACCAGCCGCCCTCAAAACCGGGATTACCCAGAAGGTTACTCATTCACTCCCCTCCTGCCCACTAAGTGAACCGAACGCTATACCATCCGCTACGCCATCCGACGTCCAGGGCACCGGGCCTACGATCTGCGGGCTGGTTCGCCCGATCTAGCCTCCGCGTCGTCATCGGCCTCAGCGAATGCGCTAGGCCTGCTGACCACACGTCCGTGCACACTCCCCGGCGGGAATTCTCCGCACTCATCTGGTGCCCCTGCCTCCATCCCGATCAGCAACGCGAGGCCCTCATCCACAGACACCACCGCATGGATATGGGACTGACCATCGCGTACCGACTGGATGACTTCCTCATCCACCATCAGATGGCTGACACTAGCTTCCGGGATGATCACGCCTTGCTTCCCCGTCAGGCCCCGTGCCTTGCAGCCTGGCAGAAGCCCTCGATCTTCTCGTTGACATTGGGTTTTCTTGTCATTCTCTCGCAATCACAAATCATCAGGATTCATTGCCAGGTGACAAAGAAGCTGGAGACAAAACGCCGCACAATCGACGTCCCGCCTCCAGCCACATCCAGTTTCAGGCCATCTCCGATCTGGAGAAACACACCCTCGAACGCCTACGCTGACGTCAGGGGTCTACCCCCACACCGGTCTCTCTGCAGACTCCACTGACGTTAGCGATGCCCAAGATGCATCGGCATGACTACGTGTATAAACGCGTCATCACCCACGGCCTTGATTATGCCGGGATTCGTGGCCGCATTCAACTCCAGGGCAACCTGCGGCGTGTTCAGAGCCGCTAGCACGTCGATCAGGAACCGGACGTTGAATGCGATGTCAAGGCCATTGCCCTCCACGCTGGCCATCAGCCGCGTCAGCCCCTGTCCGGCCTCTGCAGAATCAGCGCGGACCGTCAGCTCACCCTCCTCGACATGCAGCGTCACGATATTGGCGACATCCCGGGCGAAGATCGCAGCGCGCCTGCACGCCTGCAGCAGCTCCTCTCGACCGATGACCACGCGCGTCTTGTGCGACGGCGGGATGATCCGGCGTACATCAGGAAAGCTACCATCAATCAGCTGTGAGTTCAGCACCGTATCCGGCATTTGGAACAGGATCTGGTTATGGGGGCGCGTGGTGGACACCAACACCGGCTCCTCCAAACCAGATGTGATCCGCATCAACTCCGAAAGCGCGCGCGCCGGAATGATCACACTGAAGGCAGTAGCCACTGGCTCCACCAAAGGTATCTCCCGCAGCGATAGCCGGAAGCCATCGGCTGCAGCCAAGGTCATGGTCTCGCCCTCGAACTCCGCCAGCACCCCCGTGAGCACAGGATGGCTCTCGTCGGTCGAGGCTGCAAACGTCACCTGAGCAAGGCCCGTATTGAGCTCCCCGGCCTCAATGGAGAAGCCGTTGCTCTCATCGACCTCGGGCACCAGGGGGAATTCTTCAGCCGAGATACCTCGGAAGCTTGCCTGCACCGAGGCGCAGCTGAGCTTCAGCGTCAGCGTCGACTCATCCAGGCTGAGGTTCACTGGATCAGGCGGCAGCGAATTCACCAGATCGATGAAGTTCCGTGCGGGCACGGTGATCTCACCCTCAGTCTCGACCCTGGCCCCGACCCAGCGCACGATGCTGAGCTCCATATTGGTTGCCGCCAGCTTCAGCTGACCGTGATCGGTCGCCAGCAGCACGTTGCCCAGAATCGGCATAGTGGTTCGGGACGGCACAGCACGTCCGGCGATGCCCAGCCCCTTTGCGAGGTTATCCTGAAGGCAAGAAAGTTTCATCGAGGGCCTCCTGCGACAGCAGTGTTAGCTAGGTACAGTTTTCCCAAGTATACCCGAAGCACAGCCAAAGCACAAGAAAATGCACACCGCCAGCCGAGCTCTGCAGATGCGCACTGGGCGCCATACCGACATTGACAGCTGCCAGCACTGACGGACACGTCACTGAATGTCGATCTCAAGGGTCAGCTCAAGTCAAGCCCGCTGCTGCGAATGCAGCTGGCTCGTCTGAACCACCAGCTCTGTTGCGGCGGTGGCCAGGCCGATCACCAGCCAGAAGAGTGTGACAGAATGATGGAACTCCAGGCTGAAGAAGTAGTGATCGAAGACGCCGCTGACCACACCACCCACGATAGCCGCGTGCACACCATACCACAGCGGCTCAAGATCAGGCAAAGCGGCCACGGCCGTGCGATTCTGCCAGAACCGCCACAGTACCACACCGATCACAACTAGAAACGCCAGCAAGCCGGTGAGACCCATCTGTGCTGCTACAACCAGGTACAGGCTCGCGACCGCGACATAGATGTCGATATCAGGCGCTCCGGAAAACCCCACGCCCAGGAAAGGATAGCGCAGGATCAAGGTTATGGCGTCCTTGTACTCGCCAAACCGCATCCTTGTGGAGAGATCCTCGCCGCGGAACCCCTCGATGAAGTGTCCCAGTAGCTCCTGTGACCATGGCGACAACAGGACTACCAATAGCACTACCACCAACAGGGGCAGGAACTTCCTGTAACACATCAGGCTGATCACGACAATCCCACACGCCA
Source organism: uncultured Anaerolineae bacterium (assembly GCA_965602565.1). Taxonomy (GTDB): domain Bacteria; phylum Chloroflexota; class Anaerolineae; order B4-G1; family SLSP01; genus PWVB01. Next base: position 2,142 of record CBFCZM010000153.1, on the reverse strand, counting down.
CACCCAGCATAGCACTGCGAGAGACTGTGAGCACCAAGCATCCGCCAAGCAGCGCTCCCAAGATGATGGTGACAGCTCGCGGCAAGATCGGTCGCTTCGCCAGAAGCTGGGGGGCGAGCATGGCCAGACCGAAGCTGAGCAGACTCCCAAGGACATTCGGCTGAACCGAGGTGCCAGTCGCTCGCTTCATCTCAGCAGGATCGTCGCGGATATGCCAGATCACCCCAGCGCCCGACGGATAGCCGAAGCGATCGAGCGCCGAAAGCATACGCACCACCAGATCTTCAGGTAGCAGGTAGAGCACAATCCCGATCGCAGCAGCGGCTGAAGCACCCAGAATGAGCCAGCGGACAAGACGCCCAAGCCGGTCCGTGTCGCGAACCGTATTCACAACCAGATAGAACAGAGCAATGCTCAACAAGATCTCGACGAAGTGCCGGATCAGATAGCTGGTCAGCGCACCGTGGGATAGACCGGCCACAAAGGCCACGACGGCCAGCAACGCAAAGGCCAGGACCGGTCCCCCCACCGGCGTCGTGATTAGTGGCTGATCCTCGGCTAGCATCATGGTCAGCACCCAGATCCCAAACAGCCCAATCAAGGCCAAATCGAGAAAAGTGGGGGTGAATCCGATCTGGAATGGAAGCGACCCGAACGGGAGTAGGGCAACAACGCCGATGACGGCGACATACGCTACATCAAGATCACGCAGCATCATTACGGCAGCGATCAGCGCAGCGACCAGCGCAGCCACAACGATCACGCCGACCTCAGCCAACAGCCAACCACCCGCCGCGCCCACCCCAGCGAGGAGCAGTACCGAGACAGCCCAGAGCACCCAGCGGCGGCGGCTGAACAGCAGCCAGCGGAACGGGCTATCCTCCAACATATCCTGGACCAGACTGCGCCACTGTATCATCAATGCCTCGGAGCGATTATACAGTTGAGGATGGTGCGGTCAAGATAGCCGCTCCGGCGATCTCAACACCTGGCGCTGCGCGTGCCGGTTCACCTGCCCGTAACACAGAGGTCACGTCCGCGGTTCCTCAGCACGGATTGCGAAGCTGCCCGTGGTCGACAGAAATACACATCGCAGATTGTGGTACTGAGTTGCAATTACATGGGTTGTATGGTACTCTTGTAGCGAGAAAAGGTAGGCTCACCCCATCTAGGCCGGGAGGGATATCCTATGTTTGACACGCTTCTAGCAAAGGGCTTCACCATCTTCGCCCAGGGAATGGCCAAGGTCCAACCGATCTGGGACAGGTACAAGGCACTGATATCCCTGGGTGCCGGTATCCTGATCGGATGGTTTGCGATCGGGTGGGGAATCGCCCCTGTTGAATGGACGAATGCAACCCCCGGGCATCTCCGCGAGGACTACAAGTCAGCCTATATCGCATATGCTTCTCAAGAGTTCTACAGCACTGGAGACCTCTCCTTGCTGCAAAGCCGGCTGGGATTGGATCTTCCTGCGTCCAAGATGATCCCCTGGCTCGGCGAAGAGGGCCTCCTTCAGGAGGACATCACCACGGCAGTGTCCAAGGCTCCCGTCTACCGGCTCGACAGCTACACAGCTGCGCTCAATGGCGTTCAGCAGATCGTTATGCAGGAGCAGGGACTTCCGGTTCCTGAGGAAGTGCCGGAGGCAGATAGCAGCACAGAAGACAGTGCAGCCGAGGCAACCCCGCTCGCAAAACTCCTTAGGGTCGGTGCAATTGGTGCGGTGGCTCTGCTGGTCCTCGGCTCCGCCGGCGTTGCGTGGTACCTGCTGACCGGACGCAGCCGCAAGAGCAGCGCCGAAGGCATGGTCATGGCGACCGCGCCGGATGCCGTCACCACCGAATCTAGCGTTAGTGTCGGCGGCGCGGGTTTGCCGGTGAAGTCATTCAACACGCCCTACGTCCTCGGCGATGACTACTTCGATCCATCATTCAGCATTGAGATCGGCAGCGATTTCATGGGTGAGTGCGGGATCGGCATCTCGGAGACCATCGGTGCAGGAGATCCCAAGAAAGTCACCGCCTTCGAGGCCTGGCTGTTCGACAAGAGCGACATCCGCACCGTCACCAAAGTCCTGGCCAGCCAGTACGCCTACAGCGATCCGGATTTGAGAGCGAAGCTGGAGCCGAAGGGCGACAT
>CBFCZM010000152.1:0-6588 GCA_965602565.1 uncultured Anaerolineae bacterium | reverse complement strand
GGGCTTACCCCGCGCGTGTACGCGGAAGATCGCCTCGCGGCCGCGGATATCTGGCTGATCCAGCACCACGCGGCGGTCGAAACGACCGGGTCGCAGCAGCGCGGGGTCCAGAATGTCGGGACGGTTCGTCGCAGCGAGAACGATCACGTTGGTGTCGGTGTCGAATCCATCCATCTCCACCAGGATCTGGTTCAGCGTCTGCTCGCGCTCATCGTGGGAGCCGCCGAGTCCTGCACCACGGTGGCGACCCACAGCGTCGACCTCATCCACAAAGACAATACACGGGCTGTGACGCTTGGCCTGGTCGAACAGATCGCGCACACGGCTGGCGCCAACGCCCACGAACATCTCCACGAACTCGGACCCCGAGATGCTAAAGAAAGGCACCCCCGCCTCACCGGCGACGGCCTTCGCCATGAGTGTCTTTCCGGTACCGGGAACGCCGACGAGCAGCACGCCCTTTGGAATACGGGCCCCCAGGCTGACAAACTTCTCCGGCTCTTTGAGGAACTCAACCACCTCGCTGAGCTCTGCTTTGGCTTCTTCCACGCCGGCCACGTCGTCGAATGTCACCGTGGGGCGGTCGCCGGAGAACACCCGGGCCTTGCTCTTGCCGAAAGACATCGCCTGACTGTTCGCGCCCTGGAACTGGCGAATGAACAGATAGAAGAACACCACACCGGCCAGAATGCTGATCAGCGTGACCCCGATGTTGATCAACGTCCCCCAATCCACCGGCTCCTCGAATTCGATGTCGATCGCCTGCAGCGCGTCCTCACTCACGCCCAGAACCTGCAACTGCTCAATTAGCGTTGACTCAGGCCCTTTCCGGGACAGAACGCTCTGCTCCCCGGAATCAGTGCGGTCCTTATACTCTACGCTGAGCTCGTCCCCCTGCACACGTATGGCTCCAATCTTCCCCGCGTTCGCATCTGCCGCCACCTGATTCAATGGTATCGTTGCGGTATCGGTTCCACCGGAGATGTAACTGTATACGAGAAAGAGCACAGCGGCAATGATGATGAGATAGACAAAATTGCTGCTGTTCCTAGATTTCATTGTGCCTCCCAAATCGCACTACGGGTTCATTCAGTCAGGTCAGGCCCGCCACTCGTCGCACGTATCGTACTACGGTAGTTTCAAAGATGATTATACCAGAAAAACAGGGAGTAGGGGGAGGCATTCCCACACAAGCATCAGTACAGGGGCTCCTGCCCCCAACCGACGTGCTGTACAGATCACCCTCGCTGGAATGACACGCCCCTACTGTACGGTTATCGTGGTGACGAAAATCGTGTCGTCAAGCACCTGCGTCTCACCTGCATCGGCGACGGGCAGTCGTCCGCCGGCGTCGTAGAGCCCCACGCGAATCTGGTAGGACCCGGCAGGTGTGCCGTCCGGCAGCCCGATCTGGTGCGGATCGCTGATAGTCTCACCCACCGTCCAGCTCGAGGTCGGCCGAAGCCCATTGACCGGCATGATATCCCTTTGAGCGATCAGGGTGCCGGCATCCTCAGTCAGAATGTGAATGAAGACCTGGTACGATGCTTCAAACGGCGCCAGACAGTACCAGCGCAGCGTCACCGGCACGGTGTCACCAGGTCGATAGGCAAACTGCGAGACCCACGCTTGCTCCAACAGGACCTGGCCGTTCAGGTTGACGGCCAACGGGATCGCCACATCGCCGCCGCCGCTCACGGTCAGCGTCACGGTATCGCCGGCGCGCACCTCGGTGTCGACAGCCGGTTCCTGCTCCAGCACGCGACCTTTGGTCTGCGGGCTACGGAGTTCGACAAGGACCACCAGCAACCCGTCGGATTCCAGGCCGAGCTGCACGGTATCCAGATCGTACCCGACGATGTCGGGCATCACCAGAGGGCGCCCGGCGGCCAGAATCACGCTGACGGTGTCACCCATCGGCACACGAGTACCCACCCCGGGAGTCTGCTGCGCGACCGCGCCGGGACGCACGTCCGACGTCTCCTCCTCGCCGATGACCTCCAGGTTGAGCCCGACACTCTCCGCCAGTCGCTGGGCATCGGCAGCGCCAAGGCCACCCAAGTTCGGGACGGTGACCAGCATCTCGGGACTTGTTGTGGGTACAGAAGTCGTGGTCCCCGGCGCCAGCGTGGGCACCACCACTGGGGCTGTGTATGCCCGGTAGACGAAGAGCCAGAGCGGGATCAGGCCGATCACCGCTACCGCCGCGACGCCGATCAGCATCCACAGCGTACTGTCAAATCCGACCATCGACTTCCGCACGGGCTGTGTTCCCGGTGATAGGGCCGGCACCTGCGTCGACTGCGCTGTGGCAGGCGGCGCGGGCGGCAGTTGTTCATGGATCTCCGCGGGCATGCGCGTGGGGATTGCCGGCGTCTCCTCGACCACAGGCGCGCGCGGGCCGGTGCTATCTTGGCCGACGCGCAGATAGCCATCCAGCGCAATCCCCAACTGATCGGCATTGCGATGGCGGCGCGTGGGCGCTTTAGAGAGGATCTTCCGCACCAGCCAGTCCAGTCCCGTCGGGATCTTGGGGTTCAGTGCCGTCATCGGCGGCGGTTCCTCGCGGCAGTGCTTCATCGCCAGCACAGCAGGATCAGGATCGTGGAAGGGTGGCACACCGGTGAGCATCTCGTACAGCATCACGCCGATGCTGTAGACATCGGCGGCCGGCGTGGGCACCCGACCCATAGCCTGTTCCGGGGAGAGATAGTGTGGACTCCCCCACACCACCTCGACCGGCTCGTCGTCCGTTTCCTCCTGCTGCAGCGCACGGGCAATGCCGAAATCGGTCACCTTCACGTGGCCGCTCTCGGTCACGAGAATGTTCTGGGGCTTCAAATCGCAATGCACAATTCCGGCGCGGTGCGCCTGGCCCACGCCGGAACAGATCTCGCGGGCCACGGTGAGTGCCCACGGGACCGAGAGAGGGGCATCCCGCCGGATCATCGCCTTGAGATCCTCACCCGGCACAAGCTCCATCACCAGATACGGATGGCTGCCGGCGTCCTGGCCCACATCGTAGATGCGCACGATGTTGGGATGATCCAGCTTCGCCGCCGCTCGTCCCTCCAGCAGGAAGCGTTCACGGGCCTCGGGATCGCTGGCATAGGGCTCACGCAGGAACTTGACCGCGACGTGGCGTTCCAGCATGAGGTCCTCGCCACGATAGACAGTGGCCATGCCGCCGGCACCGATGAGTTCGACAAGGCGATATCGGTCGTTGAGAACGGTGGGTTTCATGATCACTCCGTACCCGGCACGCTGCACAGCTGATGAGCCTCAGAACCACGCCACCTCCCGGCAGGGAAAGCGCGCGATCACTCTCAGATCGCGGTCATTCTACCTGAACGAGACCTGAAGTCAAAATCACCCCGGGAGTCCTGGCTGAATGGTCAGCGGTGATTGTACCCGAGACCAATACCGATTTCCGCCGCGGGCGCGATGACAGGAAGGGCATTGTCTGCTACGATGATGGCATAGAACAGAAACCAACACCTCTGGCCAGGTGGGGAGTCCAGTCATGAAAACACAGGATCCGTGGCATCGTTCCAATCTATCATCTCGCGTCGGTCTCGCCGAGGCAGGACTCGTGTTCCCCTTTACGTTGGCCGGGCAGCTCATACTGGGCACCGGCTCGATCGGGCGCACGCCCTTGGGACACGCCGTCCTGATCAGCGCATTGGCCGCCGTGGTTGCCGGCATCATCGCCGCCTGGGCCGCACGGGAGCGGCAGCGCCGCGTCGACCAGCTGGTCAAGATCAGCGAAGCGTGGCTGCGCGGCAATCTGGCACTGCGCGCCACAGAGATCGGGCACGATGAGCTCGCTCTGCTCAGCCACCAACTCAACCTCCTGATCGAGCACCTGGAGGAGGACGAGGAGGATCTGGAACGACTGCACGAGAGCAACACGCGGCTCACAGATCAAGTGCGCGCCCTTGCCGTGGTGGAGGAACGCAACCGCCTGGCCCGCGAGCTCCACGACAGCGTCAAACAACACCTGTTCAGCTTGGCGATGACGGCCAGCGCCGTGCGCACGCGCTACCAACTACTCGACCAGGCCGGCAAGCCGGTGTCGCCCGAGTTGGTTGAGATGGTGCAGGAGATCGAAACCGCTGCCCAGACGGCCCAGCGGGAGACCACGCGCCTGATCGAGGATCTGCGCCCCGCGCCGCTCCAGGAACGCGGGCTGGTCGCAGCACTCAACGACTTCACGCTGATCTTCGGAGCACGGCAGCACCTGCTGATCTACTTTGGCGTCCAGTGCAATGATCAGCTGTTGCCACCGGTCGCCACGGAGGCGCTCTATCGCGTGGCGCAGGAGGCCATGCACAACGTTGCGCGCCACGCACGGGCCACCCGCGTCGATATGCAGCTACGCTGCACCGAGCATCGGGTCACCCTCACCATCGAGGACAACGGCGTGGGCTTCGACACCGGTCGGACGCGCAAGGGCCTCGGCATCAACAGCATGCAAGAACGGCTGATCAGCAACGGCGGCCGGCTGACGGTGGAGAGTCACCCGGGCAGCGGCACGACGGTGCGGGCCGAGATCGACGTCACGCCACATTCCTCGCTGGATGCCAGGGCCCACAGACAGACCGTCGACGACCCACATCACGCTCCCGCGATAGACTTGCCAGCAGGACGAGAGACCCCGGCGGCCGCAGCGGCCCGGCACGGCACGTGGATTCAACCCGTGCCCCCACGCCCCGAGGCATGGGCGTGGCTAGGCGAACGCCTGGTCATCCCGGTCGGCCAGATGTGGCCCTGGCTGCCCATCGATCAGGTGCATCATCTGCGGGAACCTGTGGCCCGGCAGGGGAACCATCTACTGAAGCGCGAGCGTCGCCTTCTGGGATTGCGCTCGACCTACGCTTTTCTCTCGGCGGACGAGACAAGCACGCTGGTCCGCATCATCCCGGAGCGCACGGGGTACCGGTGGGATCTGGCAGGCGCGGACTGGACGCTGCGGCGGGTTCGCGGGCTGAAGGGGCGAGCGGTCCTGGAACGGAAGGGCCAGGCGTTGGCAGCCCTGCAGTACCGTGGCCGGCAGATGGACACCTGGACGGAGATTGTGTACGACGATCGCAGCTACCGGCTGATCTATGGCGACAGCGAACCAGAGGACTTCATGCTTCTCGACGCAAGTGGGGACACCGCCGTGGTGGCGACCCAGATCCTCCGGGGCGCCGGCATCCCTAAGGGCACCGACGCCCAGATCTTGCTCTCCCGCGCGCTGCCCCTCCCACTGGTAGCGATAGCCGTTGCACGCATCCTGGACGAAGCCGAGATGAAGGAGGTCACAGAGTCCGGCTAGGCAGAATCGTCGCGCGGGTCGCGACGGAGTACAGGGCTGACTGACAATCAGCCACCAGGCATACCGAGATGGAAGTGTCACACACTATTCCCACGCTAGACATTCTGACGACAAACCGTCGAAAGGAGCAGCATGAGACACATACGATCGTTCATCTACACAGTGAAGCCCTTTGAGCGTGGCATCCAGGAGGTCCTGGGAGAGTATCGGGGCTTCATCATGCCCGGTCTGGGCCTGCAGATCCCCATCCTCAGCGTCACCCGCGTCCGAGACGTCCGCGAACACACCATGGATATCCCCCCGCAGCCGGTGATCACCAAGGACAACGTGGAGATTCGCGTCGACGGCGTGATGTGGGTGCGCCCCAAGGCCGACGAGGAATCGATCAAGCGCACCTTCTACAACATCGATGACTGGAGGCGCGCCATCATTCAGCTGGCGATGACCAACCTGCGCCAGGAGTTCGGTGACCTGACGCTGGACGAGAGTCTGGTGGCCCGCGAGAAGATCGCCACCAACCTGAAGAGCGTGCTGAACGAGTTCGCCGACGATTGGGGCCTGATCATCAGCAAGGTCGAGATCATGCTCATCGACCCGCCTGAGGATATCAAGCTCGCCATGCACAAGCAGAAGACCGCTGAGCAGGAGCGACGCTCGATGCGGCTGCTGGCCACCGGCGAGTATGAGGCATCGGAGCAGCAGAAGCTGGCCACCATCCAACGCGCCGAGGGTGACCGGGAAGCCGCCATCCGCAAGGCCGAGGGTGAGCGCGAAGCCTCCATCAAGATCGCCGAGGGTCGCGCAGAGGCCATCCGCCTCGTCAACGAGGCCGCCAACACCTACTTCCAGGGCAACGCCCAGGTGCTACGCCGGATCGAGATGGCCGAGAACTCGCTGAAGAACAACGCCAAGGTCGTCCTCACCGAACACGGCATCAGCCCCACCCTGTTGCTGGGCAGCCTGCCAACCACCGAGGCGGAATAGCGGCGCCGCGGAACACGGATTGGGGTGGGGCGCCCCAGGAGGCAATACAGAACCACAGGCGTCCCCCCGCCGGTCAACGGGTTTGGGGGGGGCACGCATGGGGATTAATACCTCCCCCTGGGGCCCCCCACCATTCGCTGCCGTCACCACAGCAGTGAGGAGCGCCATCTGCGGATCGTAGGCATTCCGATGCCCGCGGTCCACGGAACAACCCGCCGCTGTACGGTCTCTGTCATTCGTGATTTGCGATTCGTGATTTGTCGTTTGTGATCTGAGATTCGTGA
>CBFCZM010000151.1:0-6600 GCA_965602565.1 uncultured Anaerolineae bacterium | reverse complement strand
ATGGTCGGCCTCCTGGGAGAGTACATCGGCCGCATCTACGATGAAGTTCGCCAGCGACCGCTCTATACCGTCCAAGAGGTCAAGCGGAAAACATAGGGGAGCTGGAGCATGAACCTTTGGGACGTCTACTACACCGCCACCTGCCTTGACGACGCAGTCGATCTGCTGGGGAAATACGGCGCTCGCGCGCGTATCATGGCCGGAGGGACGGATCTCATTGTTGAGATCCAACACCAGACGCGGGTGCCCGAGGTCGTGGTGGATGTAACACGGGTGGGGACGCTGGACAGCATCCGGATGGATGAGGACGCGATCGTGCACCTCGGCCCGATGGTCACACACGCTCAGGCTGCCGCTTCGCCCTTGTTGCAGAAGCATGCGTTGCCCCTGGCGCAGGCGTGCTGGTGGGTGGGGGCGCCGGCGCTGCGGAATCGCGGCACGATCGCCGGCAACCTGGTGACGGCTTCACCGGCCAACGACACCATCACGGTGTTGCGGGCTCTGGATGCGCGGCTCACCTTGCGCAGCGTGCGCGGCAGCCGTGAGATCCCTATCGGCGAGTTCTACGTAGGTGTGCGACGGACGGTGATGGCGCCGGATGAGCTACTGAGCGACATTGCCTTCCCCGCGCTGGGCGATAGTCAGTCGGGGGTCTATCTCAAGATCGGCCTGCGCCGTGCGCTGGCGATCGCCGTGACCAATGTGACGGTGGTCGTGACTCAGGGCGGCGATGGTATCGTGACCGGGGCACGTATCGCGCTGGGCAGCGTTGCCCCCACCATCATTCGTGCCACCCAAGCTGAGGACGCGTTGGTGGGCGGCTCTCTGACGGATGCCTGCATCGGCGAGGTCGCGGCGCTTGCGGCCGATAAGGCTCGCCCGATCGACGACGTCCGCGGGTCGTCGTGGTATCGCAAGGAGGAGGTCGAGGCGCTGGTGCGCCGGGCGCTGGAGGCCATTCGATCCGGCGATGTGCGCGGCACCATGTGCTTAGGCCTGCCGGAGCCCGAGGTGATGGTCAAGCTCTGGGGCAAGACCCGCCGTTGGCCTCGACTGAGCGGCCCCACGATCGCGCACCACACCGATGGTGACGAACCGATCCAGACGGTCGTGAACGGCCAGAACGTCACGGTGCAGGGCGCGAATGGCAAGACGCTGCTCCGGATGCTCCGCGATGATCTGGGACTGACCGGGTCCAAGGTGGGCTGTGAGGAGGGCGAGTGTGGGGCCTGCACGGTCTGGCTGGACGGCATCGCCACGCTGGCATGTCTGACGCCGGCGCCAAGGGCCCACGGTGCGCGCATCCAGACGGTGGAAGGGCTGGTCAATGAAGGTGAGCTGCATCCTGTACAGCAGGCGTTTATTGATGAGGATGCGGTGCAGTGTGGCTACTGCACCCCCGGCTTCGTGATGAGCGCGGCGAAGCTGCTGGAGGAATTCCCCGATCCGGACCGTCAGCAGATCAAGACGGCGCTCAGTGGCAATCTTTGCCGTTGCACGGGCTACTACAAGATCATCACGGCTGTAGAGAAGGCTGCGGAGCGATGAAACGGACAGTCCCCGAGCGGGAGGGCTATCAAGTTACGCTCTATATGCGGACGTACTACTCCTTGCTGCGCACCACGGAAGCGGTTCAGATCCGTACGCTGGAGGAGACGCACATGGCGATGGACCCTTTGCTCCATCCCAACGCCGCCGCGATGGCGCCGGATATGTCGGCCGTCGTCTATACCAGTTTGCGCCTGCCCAAGTGTATCCTGGATGTGCGTCAGGTGGTGCTCGGCCAGAGTGAGGAGGTCTTCCAGCACCGAGGTTATCCTCAGGTGGAGACGTGGCAAGTGGTCACCGCACCGGCGCGGCGCCGGCGGATGTTCCACGATGGATCTGAGACCCTGGCCGTCTATATTGCCAGCATCTCAGATATCGATGATATCGTGCCGATGTTGACAGCTTTCCAGATCGAATGGAACAAGATGCACACGCTGATCGGCCTGCAGGCCGGTTTGGGGGACAGATTGTTGGCAGCCGCCGAGGCTGGGAGTTTGGAGCCGGCGCTCCAGGCCGAGACCCGGCGCATCCTGCAGCTGAGTGAGGATGACTGGCATCGCCTGGAGACAGTCTGGGACGCTGATCTCCTCGAGTTGCTGGCGCATGTGGGTGCCTCCAGGAAGCGAATGTCGGTGCAGCTGCTGGCCGGCTCGCACATGGCGTACCGCCGCGCAACGCAGAATTGGTGGGATCGCGTCAATCGGCACGTCCCCTTCGATCTGTCGGAGCGTCCCATCTACTTCGTCTCTAGCAACACGCACAGCCTGGTCAACATGGTCACGTGCTTTGCCCAGGCGCACGAAGCACGCTTGATGGATTATCTGGCATCCAGGGCGGATCCGGAGCTGTGTGAGGAAGCTGAGCGCATCCAGCAGCGGATCGTCCCCACTAACTGGGCCAATTTCCTCTATTACACACTCAAGAAGTACCTCCAGGTGCCCGAGGGTCAGGATCTGCTGGCGGCCCAGAAGGAACATGAGGCAGCGCACGGTGTGACGCGTATCCCGAGCCAGCACACCTTCGACCTTGAGGTCCAGCTGATTGATCTCTCCAGGTTGACCGCAGATCATCTGGATCCGCGAATCGTGGACAGTCTTGCGCTGGAGCGCCTCAAGAAGACCAACGCGATTATCCTCAATATCGACTATCCCCTGGGCTTTGGAGCGTATCACCTGTTGTCACGCATCGCGGTCAACGTTGGTGAGCTGCGCGGCGCCTACGTGATCGGCAAGGCGGCGACGCTGAACGGGCGGATCGGTGATGTGCTGGTGCCCAACGTCGTCTACGACGAACACTCGCACAACACCTACTTGTTCAACAACGTCTTCACGGCCCGGCACGTGTCGCCCTATTTGGTCTATGGCGATGTCCTGGATAACCAGCGCACTATCGCCGTGCACGGGACCTTTTTACAGAACCGCCCCTATATGGAGGCGTTCCTGCAGCTCGGCTACACGGTTGTCGAGATGGAGTCAGGCCCCTACCTCTCCGCTCTGTACGAGTTCATTCGCCCGCGCCGCTATCCGGAGGATGAACTGGTGAACCTCTATCGGGTTCCCTTTGAGGTCGGCATGCTGCACTACGGGTCTGATACGCCGATCAGCAAAGGACGCAACCTGGGGACGCGCAACCTTTCATATTATGGCATTGATCCGACTTACGCGACGACCGTTGCCGTGCTGCGCCGCATTCTGACGCTGGAAACACAAGCTCAGATGGACGTGGGCAGGCACCGCCGCGATGCCAGGGAGAGCAGGGATGAAGCGTAAGTACGTCGGACAGGCGTTGCCGCGCTTTGAGGCGCGTGAGCGGGTCACGGGCGAGGCGCTCTATCCTGGGGATATCGACATGGAGAACGCGCTGACGATGCGGATCCTGTTTGCCGGACGTCCCCACGCGCGCGTTGTCGAGGTCGATCCCTCAGCTGCTCTGGCTCTGCCTGGCGTCGTCGCCGTCTTCACGTCTCAGGATGTGCAGGTCAACGAGTACGGTCTGCAGTATCCGGATCAGCCTGTGCTGTGTGGCCCGACAGGGCCACGCGCGCGTCCGGAGAGGTCCGGCACCGACGTCGTCCGCTTTGTCGGCGATCAAGTTGCCGCGGTCGTGGCTGAGGATGCGTTGACCGCGGCGCAGGCGTTGGATCTGATCCGGGTGGTGTACGAGGATCTCCCGGTGATCACCGACCCACGGGAGGCGCTCAAACCGGAGACGCCGCATCTTCATCCACCCTATCCCGGGGTCGCCGCACATCCGGAGTTGGTTTTTGAGGGCAATGTCGTCTCCCGGCATCGCATCCGGCGCGGCGATGTGGCTACGGCCCTCTTCGACGCTGATGTCGTCGTCGAGTCGACGTATGAGATCCCCGGCCAGGAGCACGCGTATCTGCAGCCCGAGGCGGGCGTGAGCTATGTCGATGAAGAAGGCCGGATCACTGTGCTGGTGGGTGGGCAGTGGACGCACGAGGACCGGGCCGAGATTGCGCATGCACTGGATGTGCCCGAAGAGTCGATCCGCGTCATCTATCCCGCGATCGGCGGTGCCTTCGGCGGACGGGAGGATATGTCGGTGCAGATCGTGTTGGCCTTGGCCGTTCAGCGGCTGCAGCGGCCGGTCAAGATCGAGTGGAGCCGTGGGGAGTCCATCCTCGGGCACCACAAACGCCACCGCGTCTTCGCCCACGCGCGCTGGGCCGCCACCAGGGACGGCGACTTGCTGGCTGCTGAGTGCGAGGTCATCGCTGATGCCGGGGCCTACGTCTACACCACGAACAAGGTGATGGGGAACACGCTGCTCACGGTCAACGGCCCGTACCGCATACCGAATGTCAAGACAGACGTCCTGGGGGTCTACACCAACAACATCCCCGGCGGCGCGTTCCGGGGCTTTGGTGCGCCGCAGGGGAACTTCGTCGCCGAGTCCCAGATGAACAAACTGGCCGAGGCGCTGGATATGGACCCTGTTGCGCTTCGGCTGCGCAACCTGGTCGGCGATGGCGACCCGATGCCCTGGGGCAAGCCCCTTCCGGATGACGCTCGGGGCCTGCGGCAGTGCCTGGTCGCGGCTGCGACTGCGGTCGGCTGGCGTAGGGACGGTGGCGGCGGATGGACCGCGCCGGAGATTGCACCGCGCGCGGATGATCCCGCGTACCTGAGGAGGGGGGCTGGCATTGCGCTGGCATTCAAGAACATCGGCTATTCCTTCGGCTATCAGGAGAACGCCTGGGCCGGGGTGGAGCTTCGCGGCGGTGTCGAGATCGAGCATGTGGTGGCCTACGCCGCAAGCGCTGAGGTGGGACAGGGGACGCGGACGGTGATCCGCCAGATGTTTGCCGAGGCTCTCGATGTGGATCTGGAGATCGTCGACCTCCGCCCGGCGGACACGGCGACGACGCAGAGCGCCGGGTCCGTGTCCGCATCCCGCATGACCTTCATGATCGGCAACGCCATCCGTGGCGTTGCCCAGGCAGCCCTGGAGAAGTGGCGGGATGAGGTGCGCCCGGCGAAGGCTGACTTCACCTATCTGGCGCCCAAGACCACGCAGATCGACACCGAGACCGGATATGGCCATCCCAACTTCGCCTATGGGTACGCCGCGATTGGGGCCGAGGTGGCGGTGGATGTGCAGACGGGTGTCTGCCGCTATCCGCTGCTGGTCTGCGCCAACGATGTGGGCCAGGCGATCAACCCGCGGCTGGTCGAGGGGCAGATTGAGGGGGGCGTTGTGCAGGCATTCGGATGGGCCACGACGGAGCACTTCATCCAACGCGACGGCGTGCCGCTTACCGGCTCGTTCAGCACCTACCTGATGCCGACGATCGAGGACATCCCGGACCGAGTGACGTCCATCTTGATCGAGAATCCCGAATTGCACGGGCCTTGGGGGGCGCGAGGTATGGCCGAGATGCCCTTCATCGGGGTCGCGTCGGCCTTGCACCACACACTGCGAAACGCAACGGGGGTCTGGTACAATCGATTCCCATTCAACTCCGAGCTCGTGCTTCGTGGGCTTAAAGGGAAGGTGTAGTGACGTTGAGCGGAGGTCGGAAGCTGATACGCCGTTACCTGAGTCTACTCGCGATCTTGGTGCTTTTTGCCGGGTGTGCTGACCTGGCGCAGTTGCTGCCGGGGCCGGAGGAGGAGGGGCTGCCCTCTGCTTTCGTAGTCCCCACACCTGAGCAAACCTACCCCCTGGAGATGTCGACGGCAGCCCGCCTGTTGGCGCGCGGCAAGATGGTGGTCGGGGTCCGCTATGACCTGGAGCCCTTCTCCTACATCACCGCCGACAGCCAGTTGGCCGGACTCGAGATTGATCTGGCGCGTGAACTGGCGCGGCGCTGGCTGGGATCGCCTGACGCGGTCCGCTTTGTCCAGGTTCGGTCGGATACGGCCTACACCTATCTTGCCGCCGGGACTGTGGATGTTGTCTTCGCAGGGCTGGTGCACACGCAGGACGGCGAGGCGCGCGCCGACTTCAGCCCGCCCTATTTCGCCAACGGTATGGCTCTCCTGACATTCCCCGACACCGGTATCCAGAGCCTGGCGGATCTGGACGGCAAGACCGTGGGCACGGTGTCCTGGACGGACAGCGCGGATGCTCTGGCGGCGTCAGCCTCGGTTTCCGTGACGCAGGTGGCGTACGAGCATACAGCTGACGCGACTGAAGCGTTGCGGCTGCGTCAGATCGACGCCTACGTCGATCACCGGCACCGATTGGAGCGCGCACGGAACACGGAGGCCGGCTCGGTCGTCGTGGGGCAATGGACATGGGAACCGGTCTCCATGATCTACCGGCAGGACGATCCCTTTTTCGCAGATCTGGTAGCGCTGACCTTTGATGATATGGCCGCCGACGGCACGCGCGACGCCCTCTATGACCGCTGGCTGCCCGGCACCTCGCCGCCTTCGTCGGTGCGGTTTGGTAGCCCTGGTAGCCTTGGCGGCCTTGGTAGTGGGGGGGCGACCCCGGTGCTGGACGCCACGCCGCAGCAGATCAGCACGCAGGATGTGATGGCCCGTATTCGCGACCGCGGCTCGGTGGCGGTGGCGATCGCCT